>NZ_BAAFHD010000049.1:0-222 GCF_054665095.1 Acidisoma sp. C75 | reverse complement strand
CGCCTGGTGCGCTTAGAAGGCGGGTCACCGGCGGATGGCTGGGGTTGAGGTTAGCGGGTTGATCTGCTAGAAGCTTCGGCTCTCTTTTGCTGGGGTAGTTTGGAGGGGGTTGTAAAGCTTTCTCTCTGGGCTGCGGGTTTTGATCTTTGACAATTGTATCTGGATGGAAGGGATATGTTGGTGGCGCTGTCTGCTGGGTTTAGGCCTGGCGGGTTTGCTTGT
>NZ_BAAFHD010000048.1:0-267 GCF_054665095.1 Acidisoma sp. C75 | reverse complement strand
GGCGAGATCCTGGCGCGCGATCTCCTGCCCGCCCGCCTCCGCAGCTTCGGCCCCGCCGTCAATGTCATGGCGTTCGATTACGCCTGCCGCTTCGGCGAAATCGGCTTCACCGCCCGCAACGTCTCGATCGGCCCGATCGAGGATATCGGCTTCAGCCTCTATGACCGCGCATCCGGTGTGCCGGAGATCGAGCTGCACGCCAATCCCGCCCTCTATGACCGCGCCCGGCTCGCAACACTCCGCGATGGCCTCGCCCGCATTCTGGAG
>NZ_BAAFHD010000047.1:0-267 GCF_054665095.1 Acidisoma sp. C75 | reverse complement strand
CTCCAGAATGCGGGCGAGGCCATCGCGGAGTGTTGCGAGCCGGGCGCGGTCATAGAGGGCGGGATTGGCGTGCAGCTCGATCT
Source organism: Acidisoma sp. C75 (assembly GCF_054665095.1). Taxonomy (NCBI): domain Bacteria; kingdom Pseudomonadati; phylum Pseudomonadota; class Alphaproteobacteria; order Acetobacterales; family Acidocellaceae; genus Acidisoma; species Acidisoma sp. C75. Next base: position 184 of record NZ_BAAFHD010000047.1, on the reverse strand, counting down.
CTGGCACACCGGATGCGCGGTCATAGAGGCTGAAGCCGATATCCTCGATCGGGCCGATCGAGACGTTGCGGGCGGTGAAGCCGACCTCGCCGAAGCGGCGGGCGTAATCGAACGCCATGACATTGACGGCGGGGCCGAAGCTGCGGAGGCGGGCGGGCAGGAGATCGCGCGCCAGGATCTCGCC
>NZ_BAAFHD010000046.1:0-279 GCF_054665095.1 Acidisoma sp. C75 | reverse complement strand
GTATCCGTCCGGCGAGAGCCGTTGCCGAAGGTCAGGCGGCGGCGATTGCCTGAGTTTCGGATCGCCAATTCCAGGGCAGCAGGTCCTGTAACCTGGAGGCGGGATGGTCACCGATGCGGCGGAGGACGTCGGCGAGCCAGCCGCGTGGATCGACATCATTCAGGCGGGCGGTGACGATCAGCGAATACATCGCCGCCGCGCGCTCCCCACCGCGATCAGATCCGGCGAACAGCCAGGCCTTTCGTCCGATGGCAATGCCCCGAAGTGCGCGTTCCGCTG
>NZ_BAAFHD010000045.1:0-283 GCF_054665095.1 Acidisoma sp. C75 | reverse complement strand
GCCACCATCGCCTCGGCGCCGGTGGCGCGGGCCTCCGCCTCACGACGTGCCGATTGCTCGGCCGCCAGCGCGGCGCGCAAGGCGGCGACCTCATCCGATGCGGGGGCTGTGTCTTGGCTCACCCGCGGATTCAATCATATTTGCGCGCGCTTGTGTACTGTTATCCGGCGGCCTCCGGCCGATAGGTCCGCTGTGGATGGCGCCAGTCTATGCCTTCGAGCAGATAGCCGAGCTGAGCCGCGGTGACCGGCACCACACCGTCGGCGGGTGATGGCCACAGGAA
>NZ_BAAFHD010000044.1:0-355 GCF_054665095.1 Acidisoma sp. C75 | reverse complement strand
AACCGGCACCGTGGTGTCATCGCCATGGATGCGGGCTCCGGCCAGCACATGGGCCCTGATCAGCTCAATCAGGGGCGCCAGTGTCGCCGCGCAGGCACCGACCCAGTCGGCGAGCGTGGAGACATCCAGGTCGATGCCGTCGCGCGCATAGGCTTCGCTCTGCCGGTTGAGCGGCAGGTGGTCGGCGAATTTGCCGGTCAGCACCATGGCGAGCAGTTCAGGCCCCGCCCGGCCGCGGGCGATCGGATGGAACGGCGCCGGTGGCTGGGTGATCGTCTCGCAGGATCGGCAGCTCCACTTCTCGCGGACCGTCTGGATAACCTTCCATTGCCGCGGCACGACCTCCAGGGTCTCG
>NZ_BAAFHD010000043.1:0-400 GCF_054665095.1 Acidisoma sp. C75 | reverse complement strand
GCGCCAGTCTATGCCTTCGAGCAGATAGCCGAGCTGAGCCGCGGTGACCGGCACCACACCGTCGGCGGGTGATGGCCACAGGAAGCGCCCGCGCTCCAGGCGTTTGGCATAGAGCGACATGCCGAGCCCGTCATGCCAGAGCACCTTGATCAGGTCGCCACGCCTGCCGCGGAACACATAGAGATCACCCGCGTGAGGATCGCGGCCGAGCCCTTCCTGGACCTGCAGGGCGAGCCCGTTCATGCCGCGCCGCATATCCGTGGCGCCGGTCGCCAGCCAAACCCGCACGCCCGTGGGAACCGGGATCATCCCCGCAGCACACCCAGCACCCGGCGCAGCGCCGCCGCAGTGACATCGCCGCCAACCCGGATGGTCGTCCCATCCGCGAGCTTGATCTCGA
>NZ_BAAFHD010000042.1:0-419 GCF_054665095.1 Acidisoma sp. C75 | reverse complement strand
GGTGATCTTAACGCCGCTCGTAAGAACGGCATTAAGGACGGGAGCGGGATCAGCGGTGGAGATCATCACCGGAGTTGAGCGGCGGCGGCGCTGGCGGTCAGAGGAGAAGCAGCGCGTTCTGGCTGAGCTGGAGGTGCCGGGTGTTACCGTGACAGAGGTTGCACGTCGGCACGATATCAGCCGGGGGCTTATATGGACCTGGCGGCGGCAGGCCCGGCGAGGGTCTGCACCGATGGATACAAGCGTTGGCTTTCTGCCGATGCGCATCGCGCCGGACGCTCTGCCGTCTTCATCGAAGCAGGACAACAAACTGGAAGTGTCCGCTGACACCACCCTCGAGATCAAGCTCGCGGATGGGACGACCATCCGGGTTGGCGGCGATGTCACTGCGGCGGCGCTGCGCCGGGTGCTGGGTGTGC
>NZ_BAAFHD010000041.1:0-465 GCF_054665095.1 Acidisoma sp. C75 | reverse complement strand
ATCGTCTCGCAGGATCGGCAGCTCCACTTCTCGCGGACCGTCTGGATAACCTTCCATTGCCGCGGCACGACCTCCAGGGTCTCGATGATGCTTTCGCCCAACTTGGCGAGCTTGCCGCCGCAGCACGGGCAGGCCGTGGGGCCCGGCACCACCACCCGTTCCCGGGGGAGATGATCGGGCAGTGGGCCGCGCACGGGGCGCCGACGGGTAAAGCCACTGACGTTATCCTGGCCAGTCACGCCGACCTGCGCCTCGTCCTCGCTGGCAGCCGCTTCCAGCTCCTCGAGCTCGAGCTCCATCTGGTCCAGCAGCTTGCGTCCACGCTCGGAGGAGGCGCCGAAGCGATCCTGCCGCAGCTTGGCGATCAGAAGCTTGAGGTGGGCCACCATCGCCTCGGCGCCGGTGGCGCGGGCCTCCGCCTCACGACGTGCCGATTGCTCGGCCGCCAGCGCGGCGCGCAAGGCG
>NZ_BAAFHD010000040.1:0-465 GCF_054665095.1 Acidisoma sp. C75 | reverse complement strand
CGCCTTGCGCGCCGCGCTGGCGGCCGAGCAATCGGCACGTCGTGAGGCGGAGGCCCGCGCCACCGGCGCCGAGGCGATGGTGGCTCACCTCAAGCTTCTGATCGCCAAGCTGCAGCAGGATCGCTTCGGTGCATCCTCCGAGCGCGGCCGCAAGTTGCTCGATCAGATGGAGCTCGAGCTCGAGGAGCTGGAAGCCGCGGCCAGCGAGGACGCGGCGCAGGTCGAGGCTGCTGAACAGCATCACGTCAGTGGCTTCACCCGTCGGCGTCCCGTGCGCGGCCCGCTGCCGGAGCATCTGCCGCGGGAACGGGTGGTCGTGCCGAGCCCCGCAGCCTGCCCGTGCTGCGGCGGCAGGCTCGCGAAGCTGGGCGAGAGCATCACCGAGACCCTGGAGGTCGTGCCGCGGCAATGGAAGGTTATCCAGACGGTCCGCGAGAAGTGGAGCTGCCGATCCTGCGAGACGAT
>NZ_BAAFHD010000039.1:0-466 GCF_054665095.1 Acidisoma sp. C75 | reverse complement strand
CAATGATGTCAGGCGGTTCGTCCATCCGCGCTTTGCATCAAAGCGCTACCGCGCGCCGCAATGTGCCGGTGCCGCGACGCTTACTGAACCGCCCCGGGATTGGCGGAGACCATTTCTCCTGAGAAGAAGGTCTGATGAACAATCCTGCGAAGAAGTTTTCCCCTGAGGTTCGTGCGCGGGCGGTGCGCCTGGTTTTGGAGCATGAGGCCGATCATCCGTCACGATGGACGGCTATGGTGTCGATTGCCGAGAAGATTGGTTGCTCGGCGCATACGCTGAACGAATGGGTCAAGAAGGCGGAGGTTGAGGCAGGCAAAAGGGCGGGTGTTCCCTCCGAGACGGCGGAACGGCTCAAGGCGCTGGAGCGCGAGGTCCGTGAATTGCGCCAGTCTATGCCTTCGAGCAGATAGCCGAGCTGAGCCGCGGTGACCGGCACCACACCGTCGGCGGGTGATGGCCACAGGAA
>NZ_BAAFHD010000038.1:0-606 GCF_054665095.1 Acidisoma sp. C75 | reverse complement strand
ACACTGGCGCCCCTGATTGAGCTGATCAGGGCCCATGTGCTGGCCGGAGCCCGCATCCATGGCGATGACACCACGGTGCCGGTTCTGGCTAAGGGCAAGACGACGACCGGCCGATTATGGACCTATGTGCGGGATGACCGACCCTTCGGGGGCGATGCCAGGCCTGCGGCCCTGTTTCACTATTCGCCGGATCGCACCGCCGCCCGTCCGCTCCGGCACCTTGCGGGGTGGCGGGGCATCCTGCAGGCCGACGCCTATGCCGGGTTCAACGGTCTCTATGACCCTGCACGCCAGCCTGGTCCGGTCACCGAGGCAGGATGCTGGGCCCATGCGCGCCGGAAATTCTTCGAACTCGCCGAACTGGGCAAGGCGCCGCTCGCCGTCGAGGCCGTGCGGCGGATCGACGCGATCTTCATGGCGGAGCGGGAGATCAACGGCCAATCCGCTGATCAACGCCACGCCATTCGTCAGGCCAGGATCGCACCGCTTGTCGCCGAGCTCGAAGACTGGATGCTCACGACACGGGCGAAGCTGTCACGCCACGCCGATGTCGCCAAAGCGATGGACTACATGCTGAAGCGATGGGAGAGCTTCAGTCGCTTCCTC
>NZ_BAAFHD010000037.1:169-798 GCF_054665095.1 Acidisoma sp. C75 | reverse complement strand
CGTCCTTAATGCCGTTCTTACGAGCGGCGTTAAGATCACCAGCCGGATTCAACATTACAAGGCGGCACTCACCGGGCGGATACGCTTCCTCAGCGATGGCCGCATTTGCTTGAGCAACAATGCAGCGGAACGCGCACTTCGGGGCATTGCCATCGGACGAAAGGCCTGGCTGTTCGCCGGATCTGATCGCGGTGGGGAGCGCGCGGCGGCGATGTATTCGCTGATCGTCACCGCCCGCCTGAATGATGTCGATCCACGCGGCTGGCTCGCCGACGTCCTCCGCCGCATCGGTGACCATCCCGCCTCCAGGTTACAGGACCTGCTGCCCTGGAATTGGCGATCCGAAACTCAGGCAATCGCCGCCGCCTGACCTTCGGCAACGGCTCTCGCCGGACGGATACGCCTCTGCATGCATCGCAAGAAAATCAATATTTCAACGGTGCTGGCGGGTCAGCTCCTCGGCCTCAAAGAGGTCGAGGATGGCATTTGGCTGGTCAGCTTCATGCACTACGACTTGGGCTATATCGATTTGGAGCAGAAAACCTTGCAACCCATCGACAACCCGTTCGGCACGAGGTTGTCACCCATCTCTTAGGAACAAGGTGTTACCTATCTGTCCAGACTGGACA
>NZ_BAAFHD010000037.1:0-159 GCF_054665095.1 Acidisoma sp. C75 | reverse complement strand
GTGCTGGCGGGTCAGCTCCTCGGCCTCAAAGAGGTCGAGGATGGCATTTGGCTGGTCAGCTTCATGCACTACGATTTTTTTTTTATCGATTTGGAGCAGAAAACCTTGCAACCCATCGACAACCCGTTCGGCACGAGGTTGTCACCCATCTCTTAGGAA
>NZ_BAAFHD010000036.1:0-982 GCF_054665095.1 Acidisoma sp. C75 | reverse complement strand
GTAAGCGTCGCGGCACCGGCACATTGCGGCGCGCGGTAGCGCTTTGATGCAAAGCGCGGATGGACGAACCGCCTGACATCATTGCCGCGGATGAGAGCGGTCATACGACCAATCGTAGGAGCGCTCGGAGTGAACGGGTGGAGATCATCACCCGTGGCGAGAGGCGCCGTCGTTGGACGGTGGAGCAGAAGCGCGACATCGTCGCCGAGAGCTACGGCCCGGACCTGACGCCGACGGAGGTTGCGCGCAAGCACGGGATCAGCTCCGGGCAGCTTTACACATGGCGGCAGGAAGTGCTCGGCGTGCGGGCAGCGGTGCTGACGCGGGCCGCTCCGCGGTTCGCGGCAGTGGAGGTTGCGGCCACGCCTCCGACCACCGAGCCTGCCGTGCCGGCTCCTGATATGGCGGATATACGGGCGGCATCGTGCTCCGGCGGGCGCATGGAGATCGTGCTGCCGGGCGACATCGTCGTGCGCATCGATGCGCAGGTGGATGGTGCCGCGCTGCGGCGTGTGCTGGATGCGCTGAGGCGGCGATGATCACCTTGGCATCCGGGCTGCGCATCTATCTGGCCTGTGGGGTGACGGACATGCGCAAAGGCATGACCGGGTTGGCAATGCTGGTGCAGGAGAGCCTTGCCGATAACCCGTTCGATGGCGCCGTCTATGCATTCCGAGGCCGCCGTGCCGGGCTCATCAAACTTCTCTGGCATGATGGCGTTGGGTTGTGCCTGCTGACAAAGCGGCTGGAGGGCGGCCAGTTCGCGTGGCCGACCGCTACTACGACAGGACGGATTCAGCTCTCGCCGGCGCAATTGGCGGCTCTCCTTGACGGCTGCGAGTGGCGGGCACCTGTAAAGCCGCGGCGGCCCGAACTGGCTGGATAGATCTCGCACTTTGTCGACATTGTCTCTGGCTTCGACGCGGCGAGCTGGTTCATCATCGCCGCGTGCAGATCGACCCCGACGCCCTGCCGGACGACC
>NZ_BAAFHD010000035.1:0-1044 GCF_054665095.1 Acidisoma sp. C75 | reverse complement strand
GGCGTATATGCGCGGCAGTTGAGTGCGGCGCAGAGGGGGGTGTGGCTTGGGCAGGAGCTGCGGCGGGAGAGCGCGGCTTACATCATTGGCGAGTTGCTGCGCTTCGATGCGCCGATCGATGCGGTGCTGCTGTCCCGGGCGGTCGATGCCGTCATCGCCCGCACGAGGACGCTGCATGCCCGCTTCGCCGAAGCGGCAGACGGCGTCTGGCAGGAATTCGTCCCGCCCGCGGCGGCGGCGCTCCGCCATGTCTTCCTGCCCGATACGGTGGCCCTCGAAGACTGGATCGCGGAAGATCTGCGGCAAGCGGCGCTGCAATTTCGCGAACGCCCCTTCGGCTTCGCGCTGATCACCCTCGGCAGCGGCCAGCACTTCCTCCTGCAGCGCTATCACCACCTCGTCATGGATGGCGCGGGCGGCGCCGAGATCGTCCGGCGGCTGGCGGCGGCCTATTCGGAAGGCGCCGCCACGGGCCGGACAGCGCCGCATCCGCTGGATGATCTCGACCGGCTGCTCGATGCGGATGAGGACTATGCCGGTTCGGCGGCTGAGGCGGCGGATCGGGCCTATTGGCATCGGCTGCTCGGCCCCGCCCCCGAGCCGGTGCTGCTCGGCCCCGGCACCGCGCCGCCGGGCGATCAGCATCTGACCCTGCCGCTCGCGCCAGACGATGATCTGACAACCCGCTTCGCCGCCGCCGCCGAGGCCGCCGGGCTCGGCTTGCCGCAAAGCTTCGCCGCTGCCGTCGCCATCCTCGTGCAGGCGCTGCTCGGGCGGGATGCCCTGCTCCTCAACCTCGCCGCGCGCGGCCTGCGCGGGCCGCGGCTGCGGGATGTGCCGGCGATGACGAGCAATAGCCTGCCCCTGCCCGTCTCGCTCGATCCTGCCATGCGCTTCGCCGATCTCGCCCGGCAGATCGCCGCCGGGCAACGCGCCGCCCTCCGCCACAGCCGCTATCGCGGCGAGATCCTGGCGCGCGATCTCCTGCCCGCCCGCCTCCGCAGCTTCGGCCCCGCCGTCAATGTCATGGCGTTCGATTACGCC
>NZ_BAAFHD010000034.1:0-1100 GCF_054665095.1 Acidisoma sp. C75 | reverse complement strand
TTCCTAAGAGATGGGTGACAACCTCGTGCCGAACGGGTTGTCGATGGGTTGCAAGGTTTTCTGCTCCAAATCGATATAGCCCAAGTCGTAGTGCATGAAGCTGACCAGCCAAATGCCATCCTCGACCTCTTTGAGGCCGAGGAGCTGACCCGCCAGCACCGTTGAAATATTGATTTTCTTGCGATGCATGCAGAGGCGGCCGCAGGCGGTGACCATTGCGTGCCGGTCGTGCAGCGGATAGGTGAGTTCGGGCAGTCCCGTGTAAAAGCGAGAGGATGGCCGATAGCGCTCCGCCGGGCTTTGCATGGCGAGCGCTTCGTGGGGGCGTTCGGTATTGAATTCCTTGATGAAATCGTCGAAGCGGGCCTGCTGCTGAAGACTGTTCCGGCCTGGCGGTCGCGTGGTCTCTTTCTTCAGCGTCAAATGCATCCGCTCGTGGCGTCCGTTCTGCTGGGGGTGGCCTGGCTTGATGCGCTCGATGCTGATGCCCAGGCGCAGCCCCCAGACGGCGAGCTTGGAGAGGTTGAAGAGGGCATTCGGGCTGTCAAAGGGCACCCCGTTGTCGGAGCGGATCGCCCCCGGCAGGCCGCGCTCGCGGAACAGACGATCGAAGGCGGCAATCGCCGGCTCTTCCCGGACGGATTCAAGAGCTTCGCAGAGGAGCAGGAAGCGCGAGGCGTGGTCGGTAACGGTCAGCGGATAGCAGTATTGGCCATTGCCGAGCCGGAACTCGCCTTTGAAATCGGCACACCAAAGGTCATTGGGCGCTGTGCCGGCGGAAAGGGGCGTGCCCTGGGCGCGCCGGCGCGGGCGTCCCTGGTGGGAGACGAGGCCATGGCGGTCGAGAACGGCCTGGATGGTACTGATCGCCGGAACCTTCACCTCTCCAGGCAACCGGCGGACCAGCAATTCCCGCAGCTTACGCGCACCCCAGTGAGGCTTGTCCTTTTTGAGCCCAAGGATCATGGCCTCCAAGGGTTGCGGCAATTGATTGGCGTAGCGCCAGGGCCGGCGTGACCGGTCCGAGAGCGCCGTGACACCCTCTTCCTTGTAGCGGCCGAGGATCTTGTAACCCGTTTTGCGCGAGATGCCGGCTTCCC
>NZ_BAAFHD010000033.1:0-1324 GCF_054665095.1 Acidisoma sp. C75 | reverse complement strand
TGGGGACTATCCGGAATTTCGTGTGTGATTGGCATAATGGGTAGAAAGGGAGCCGCATATGGCACGACGGAAAGCACCGGCGATCCCGGACGATTTGCTGGACCAGCTGCTAGCTGGCGGTGACGCGGCGACAGCGCTGAATTCGGGGGATCTGGTGAACGCGCTGAAGAAGGCTCTGGCGGAGCGGGTTCTGAGCGCGGAGATGGACTACCACCTTGGCGATAGCGCCGAGGCTGAGAACAGCCGCAACGGCTATGGCCGCAAATCGGTGTCGACGGGCACGGGGCAGATCGAGCTCGCGGTTCCGCGCGATCGTGCGGGTAGCTTCGATCCACAGCTGATCGCCAAATACCAGCGCCGGTTTCCGGGCTTCGATGACAAGATCATCTCGATGTACGCACGCGGCATGAGCACCCGGGAGATCGCGGAACATCTGCGCGAGATCTACGGCATGGATGCCTCGGCGGAGCTGATCAGCACGATCACCGACGCGGTGCTCGACGAGGTGACGACCTGGCAGCAGCGGCCGCTGGATCCGGTCTATCCGCTCGTTTTCTTCGACGCCATCAGGGTGAAGATCCGCGACGAGGGCGTGGTCCGTAACAAGGCGATCCATATCGCTCTGGGCGTCATGGCCGACGGGACGAAGGTCGTGCTCGGGATGTGGATCGAGCAGAACGAGGGCGCCAAATTCTGGCTGCGGGTGATGAACGAGCTGAAGAACCGCGGCGTCGAGGACATCCTGCTGGCCGTGGTCGATGGCCTCAAGGGGTTCCCGGAGGCGATCACGGCAGTCTTTCCCGAGACGATCGTGCAGACCTGCATCGTCCATCTGCTCCGGAATTCGATGGATTTCGTGTCCTACAAGGACCGAAAGGCGGTCGCCACCGCGCTCAAGGACATCTACCGGGCCGTGGATGCGAAGGCCGCCGAGGCAGCGCTCGCCGCTTTCGAGGCCGGCCCATGGGGCCAGAAATACCCTGCCATCGGCCAGAGCTGGCGCCGCGTATGGCAGGAAGTCATCCCTTTCTTCGGCTTTCCGGGCGAGGTCCGACGGATCATTTATACAACGAATGCCATCGAGGCCCTGAATTCCAAACTGCGTCGAGCGATCCGGGCGCGTGGCCATTTCCCCAGCGATGAGGCCGCGGCAAAGTTGCTCTATCTGATCCTGAACCGCTCCGAAAAAGAGTGGGTGATGCCGCCTCGAGAATGGGCTATGGCAAAGGCTCAGTTCGCCGTCATCTTCGGCGATCGCTTCGTAAGGGCCATGGCGGCCTGATGTTCAACCGCCGCCCATACACGGAATTCCTGACACTGCCGT
>NZ_BAAFHD010000032.1:0-1526 GCF_054665095.1 Acidisoma sp. C75 | reverse complement strand
TCGCTGGCCTGCACGTCGTCGCTTTCGCCTGTTTCATGATAAAGCAGGCAGCTCTCCTCATCCCGAGTGCATAACACCCTCTAGGCCCCACGGGGATCCGCTGGGCCGGGCTCGATCCGCCGCTCGAGACATTCACAGCGGCGCAGCCCCGCGCTTCCAGGGCCGAGACGAAGGCGATGGTATCCGCGATCGACCATCCGCCCGGCACCCAATCGGTACCCGAGACCCGCACCGTTACCGGGCGACTGTGATCGAAGCTCTCGCGCACCACCTCGAACACTTCCAAAGGAAAGCGCATGCGGTTCTCGAGCGAGCCGCCATAGGCATCCTCCCGCCGGTTCGAGAGCGGGGATAGAAATGAGTGCAGCAGATAGCCGTGGGCGGAGAGGATCTCGATGAAGTCGAGCCCGAGCCGGGAGGCACGGTGGGCGGTGGCGGCAAAGGCTTTGCGGATCGCATCCATCCCTTCCCGATCGAGCGCCGCTGGCGCCGTTTCGCCCTCTGCATAGGCAATGGCGGATGGTCCGCAGGTGGCCCAGCCGTTCGGCGCGCCGGGTGGAATCTGCCCGCTGCCTTCCCACGACTTCTGGCGCGATGCCTTCCGGCCGGCATGGTTGATCTGGATACCGATCGGCATGGTCGACCACCGACGGACACCTTGCAGCACCCGAGCCATAGCTGCCTCGCAAGCATCCGAATAGAGGCCGACATCGCCATAGGTGTTGCGGCCGTCGGGCGTGACAGCGGTCGCCTCGATCGTGAGCAAACCGCCGCCCGAACTGGCCAACTGGCCAAGGTGGATAAGATGCCAGTCGTTCATCTCCCCGTCCTCGGCGGAGTATTGCGCCATCGGCGCGATAACGATCCGGTTCTCCAGCAGGAGATTGCCGATCTTCATCGACTTGAACAGCAGTGGAGAGTTCATGGTAATCTTGGCCGGCACTATCGGCCATACCCTTGTTGTGAAAGCTGAGGTTGGCGCCCAAGCGGAGGGCGGAGGCAAGGATGGCTGCGGCGGCCGCTTACGGATGATGCCGCAGAAGGATCTCCGCCAGGCCGCTGGCATTGTCGATCATGAAGTCATGCCCGCCAGCCAGCGGATAGACATGGCAACCCTCGCGCAGGGCTTCGGCTTCGTAGAGGTTCTTGAAGGGATTAGGCAGCCCGATATCGGTTTCGTTCCAGATCATGATCTTCTGGCGTACCTTCGCATAATCGCCGGTCAGGCTCAGTCTTTGGGTGAAGCAGGCGAGAGGATGCGGTGTCAGCTTCGCGTCGACCCAGGATTGATACTGAGGCCCGACGCCGAAGACTGCCGATGGCCAGGGCGCGACCATCGTGCCGCCGAGATCCGCGCTGAGCTCCGTGAAAGGGCCCAGCAGAGATGGAACAACGGTGAAAGCCGTATCACCATCCTTCGGCAGCATGGCATCGAGATAGACGGTAAGCGTCGCGGCACCGGCACATTGCGGCGCGCGGTAGCGCTTTGATGCAAAGCGCGGATGGACGAACCGCCTGACATCATT
>NZ_BAAFHD010000031.1:0-1635 GCF_054665095.1 Acidisoma sp. C75 | reverse complement strand
CGGACGACCCGGCACTGTTGCAACAGATGCTGCGGACTGTGCTCCAGCAGCAGGGCGAACTGCATGCCGAGAATGACCGCCTGCGCCTGCTGATCCAGCGCTTGAGCCGCCACCAATTCGGTCGCCGCTCCGAACACCTGACCAACGAACAGTTGCAGCTCGGCCTCGAGGATCTGGAGCAGACGATCGCCGAGAACCAGGCAGCGCAGGACGGCGCTCAGACCGATGACCTCCCGGCGCCCCGGCGCACGAAGTCGGCCGCGCGCAATCATGGCGCACTGCCTGCCCACCTGCCGCGCTACGAGGTGGTGATCGACGCGGTACCGAAGAATTGCCCCTGCTGCGGCGGGGCGATGCACCGTATCGGCGAGCTATGCACCGAGCAACTCGACATCGTGCCCGCGCAACTGCGGGTACGCATCACCCGCCGCCCGCGATATGCCTGCCGTACCTGCGAGGAAGCTGTGGTGATGGCCCCGGCTCCGGCACGGCCGGTTGATGGCGGCATGCCGACCGAGGCGCTGATCGTGCATGTTCTGGTCAGCAAATTCTGCGATTCGCTACCGCTGTATCGGCAGGCACAGATGCTGGCGCGGCAGGGCATCGCTCTCGATCGTTCGACCCTGGCGCATTGGGTCGGCACAGCATGCTGGTGGCTGGCGCCGCTGTATGACCTGGTGGTCGGTACGGTGCTGTCCTCACCCAAGGTATTCGCCGACGACACCGGCCTGCCGGTGCTCGACCCCGGCCGCGGCCGCACCAAGACGGGTCGGCTATGGTGTTACGCGGTGGATGACCGGCCCTGGCGCGGTCCGTCGCATCCGGCGGTCGCCTATGTCTATGCCGAGGATCGCAAGGCAATCCGCCCGGCGGCACATCTGGCCCGGTTCGACGGTGTGCTACAGGTGGACGGCTACGACGGGTTCAAGCGGCTAGCGGGCGAGCGCGCCGACGGCTCGGTGCGCTTGGCTTTCTGCTGGGTGCATATGCGACGTCCCTTCTACCAGTTCCATGCATCCACCAAATCGCCAGTGGCGGCGGAACTGCTGGCACGCGTCGCCCGTCTTTATGAGATCGAGGCCGAGATCCGTGGCTCCCCGGCCGAGCATCGGCGCGCGGTGCGCGATGCCCGAAGTCGACCGATCGTGGAGGCTCTGCACGCGTGGCTTGAGGAGCAGTTGCCGCGTCTGCCGGGCAGTTCCGACCTCGCGAAGGCCATGCGCTACGCGCTGCGTCACTGGCCTGGCCTGGTCGCCTTCCTCGATGACGGTCGCATCGAGATGGACACCAACGTTGTCGAGCGCGCGATCCGCCCCGTGACCCTGAACCGAAAGAATGCGCTCTTTGCGGGCAGTGATGGCGGCGCGCGCCTCTGGGCAATCGCGATGACGTTGATCAACACTGCAAAGCTGAACGGCGTCGAGCCATTGGCGTGGCTGACCGATGTCTTGGAACGCGTCGTCTCAGGGCGCACCAAGGCAAACGAACTGGACAGCCTGCTCCCGTGGAACTGGGAGGCGCGGAACGCCGCAGCCACCTCCACCACCATGGCCGCGTGATAATCGACCGCCTCTAACCCGATCACGCTCGCGCCCCGCCAAACCGAAGCCCCGTGCTCACGCCGCGACGCTTACG
>NZ_BAAFHD010000030.1:0-1952 GCF_054665095.1 Acidisoma sp. C75 | reverse complement strand
GAGATCGAGCTGCACGCCAATCCCGCCCTCTATGACCGCGCCCGGCTCGCAACACTCCGCGATGGCCTCGCCCGCATTCTGGAGGCCTTCATCGCCCAGCCCGCGCAGCCGCTCCGCGCCTATGCCGTGCTGGATGACGCAACCCTCGCGCAGGTCGTGCAGCGCTGGAGCGCGCGGGCGGAGCCGGTGGCGATCCGCACCTGGCCCGCGATGCTCGCCGCGCAGATGGCGCGCGACCCGGCGGCGGAGGCGCTGCGCTTCCGCGGCGAAAGCTGCACCTACGGGCAGCTCGATACGGCATCGAATACGCTAGCCCATGCGCTCATCCGGCGCGGGGTGGGGCCGGGCGACATCGTAGCGCTCGCGCTGCCGCGCGGCACCGCCATGGTGCGGGCGATGCTCGCGGTCGGCAAGGCCGGCGGCGCCATCCTGCCGCTCGATATCCGCCAGCCGGCAGCGCGGCTGCGCGCCACGCTTGACCAGGCAAGTCCGAAGCTGGTTCTCGCTGCCGCCGAAAGCGCCGAATGGCTCGCCGCCGCCGCTCTGCCCTCGCTCCGTCTCGACGATCCGGCGCTCGACGCGGAGATCGCGGCCGGGCCGCGCCACGCCATCGGCGATGCCGAGCGGATCGCAGCGCTGAGCCCCGATCATCCCGCCTATGTCATCTTCACCTCCGGCACCACCGGCGCCCCGAAAGGTGCTGTGCTTCCTCATCGCGGGCTACAGTCCTTGTTGGAAAGCCTGCTGCGGCAGGCAGATCTCGGCCCGCAATCGCGCATCCTGCAATTCTCCGCGCCGAGCTTCGACGTGATGGTCGCCGAGGTCATGATGGCCTTCGCTGGCGGCGGATGTCTCATCATCGCGCCGGAGGAGGCGCGCCACGGCGCGGCACTGGAGCGGATCCTCCGCGAGGAGGCGATCACCCATGCCGTGATCCCGCCGGCGGCACTCGCCGGGCTGGACCCGGCGCGGGTCGGGGCGCTGCCGGTCCTGCTGGTCGGCGGCGAAGCCTCGCCCCCCGCCCTGGTCGCGCGCTGGGCGCCGGGGCGTCGCATGATCAACGTCTACGGGCCGACCGAGACGACCTTCTGCGTGACGCTGAGCGAGCCGATGCAGCCGGGCGAGCCGGTGCTGCTCGGGCGGCCGATCCTCGGCGCCCGCCTGCTGGTTCTGGATGGCTGGGGCCGCCCCGTGGCACCCGGCGCGGCGGGCGAGCTGCATATCGGCGGCGCGGGCGTGGGCTTGGGCTATCTCAACGCGCCGGATCTGACGCAGGAGCGGTTCTACAGCGCGCCCGCCGATGGCGCCTGGTTCTTCCGCACGGGGGACCGTGTGCGCTGGCACGACCAGGGCATGCTGGAATTCCTCGGCCGCACCGATGATCAGATCAAACTGCGCGGGTTCCGCATCGAGCCGGATGAGATCGCCCGTCTGCTCGAACGCCAGCCCGGCGTGCGCGAAGCGCGCGTCATCGCCCGCCATCAGCCGCCGGCCGTGCCCGGCGATGCCGTCGCCGAAGCCGCGCCGCGCCGCCTGCTCGGCTATGTGCTGCCGCAAGACGGCGCCTCGCTCTCCGGCGCTGCCTTGCGCGCCGCCCTCGCCCGGCTGCTGCCCGATTACATGGTGCCCGCCGCGATCATGGAAGTCTCCGCCTGGCCGCTCACCGCCCATGGCAAGCTCGATCGCGCGGCGCTCCCCGAACCGAGCTTCCGCCCCCAGCAGATGGTCGCGCCCCGTACCCCGCTCGAAGCAAAACTCGCCGCCCTGATGGCCGAGGTGCTGCGCCTCGAAACCCTCAGCGTCGAAGACAGCTTCTTCGAACTCGGCGGCGATTCCCTCCTCGCCACCATGCTCAGCCTCCGCATCAAGGCCGAACTCGGCCACGAGATCGGCCTCGGCGATCTCTTCAACGCTCCCTCCCCCGCTCAACTCGCCAACCATATCCAGAATGA
>NZ_BAAFHD010000029.1:0-2330 GCF_054665095.1 Acidisoma sp. C75 | reverse complement strand
GATGTAAGCCGCGCTCTCCCGCCGCAGCTCCTGCCCAAGCCACACCCCCCTCTGCGCCGCACTCAACTGCCGCGCATATACGCCCGCTGTGCTCTCAGCACCTGTCTCCGCCACGATCCGCCTGCCACCTTGCAGCTTTATTTCCAGTTACTTATACCTTGCATAAGCGTGAAGACCAAACGCGGCGATCAGCGCCGCGGGGCCGCCGGTAAGGCGTTGCGGCTGGTCTCCCTCGCGGCGAAGATCAGGCTTTCATCACCCATGGAGCGGCCAGTTGATCGCATGACGGATAGCTCCTCGCCTTCGCCCCGCCGTGGGATGGCCCTATCGGCCCTTGATCCGGAATTCCGCGCCTGTCCGCATCGCATCATTCGCGATATCGCCGCCGAAGGGCGCTGCATCGCCGATCCTCCATTTCATCGCTTTCTCATCACCGGCTTCGCCGAAGCACGCGCCTTTCTTCTCCGGAATGACGTGTCAGCCGATCCGCAGGTTCTGGACAAGGGCGGCGCAGCCGTATCGGGGCCGTTCAGCCGCACCATGTTGCAGACGGATCCGCCCGATCACGGCAAGCTCCGCGGCCTCGTCGGCAAACGATTTGCCGCCGCGGCATTAGAAGCGCACCGGCCCGCGATCGCGGCCGAGGCGGAGCGCCTCCTCGACCGAGTGGCGGGGGCGGCGGGCTTCGACCTTCTCGGCCAATTTGCCATCCCGCTCGCCCTCTCGACGATGGTGTCGATGTTGGGCACCGGGCAAACGCCCGCGATGGCGCAATGGATTCTCGATCTCGAGCCGGCTTTCGATCCCTTTGCCGACGCGGCTGCGCGCGCGCGCCTCGCCAATGCCCGGGACTGCCTGCGCGCATTCTATCTGCCGCTTTGCCGCGCCGATGGGCCGCAGGATGACCCGCTGGCGGATATGACGCGAACGGCGATCGCCGCCGGATTGACGACGGAGGCAGTCGTCGAGACAGCGACGCTTCTGTTGGGTGCCGGCACGATGACGACGGCCGATCTTATCACCAATGGCGTCTATCGGCTGCTGTCGGAGCCGGGGCAGCTCAGCCTGCTGCGATCCGATCCAGCGCTGCTCAAGGGTGCGATCGAGGAAACGCTTCGGCTCGAACCCTCCGTAGCCCAATACGCCCGGATCAGCCTCGCCGAAGCGCGCATCGGCGAGACGATCGTCCCGGCCGGGACCGGAGTGAGCGTTTCCGCCTTCGCGACGGGAATGGATCCCACGATCCATCCGGATCCTGAGCGGTTTGACATAACAAGGGAGCAGCGCGCGCACCTCGCCTTTGCCGCCGGCATCCATGCCTGCATCGGCAGCCACCTGGCGCGGATGGAGGCGGGCATCGCATGGGCAGCACTGTTCAGGCGCTTTCCGGCACTGCGGATCGACCCGGCGGAGATACCGCAGCGCCGGCCCAGCCTGGTCTTCAACGGTTTCGAACGGCTGCTGGTTCTTCCTTGATCCGCAGCAAGGCGTCATTCAGAACGCCGCCGATGATGTCGGCCGAGCCTGGCAGCAGCATACTGCTGTGCTCATGGAGAACCGGATAGGTCGTGATCCGGCCGGTGATGTGCGGCTGCCAGCTTGCCGGCGGCGGCAGCGCGACGGCACCCTCGAGCGGCGGACAAGTGAAGAGCAGAAGATCACCCTCATAGATGCCCGACCGAGCGTTCGTCAGAAGGACGGCGCTTTCGTAGCAGACGCGGACCATTGCTTCGATCGCTGCCGGATCGGCAACCGGTTGGGAGGCGATAAAGCGGCGTAGGCCAGCATCGAGATAGTTGCTGACGACGAGACGCAAGGCCGCGGAAACGATCTCCGGGCTCGTATGCAGGTTGAGGATTGTCGCATAATCAAGCCCGGCGGGATAACCGTCCATGGAGGCGAGGAGGGGGACGGCCTCGCCCTGCTGCTGGAGGCGCACGGCGATGGCATGGGCGATGGCAGCGCCGGAGGACCATCCGATCAGGTGATAGGGCCCCTGCGGCTGCACCTTTCTGATCTCGGCGAGATAGTCTTCGACCATCGCCTCCAGCGTGGCCGGCGCCGCTGCCGGATCGGCGAAGGAGCGCGCCTGCAACGCATAGAGCGGGCGTTCCACGGCGAGATGACGTAGCAACGCCGCATACATCCAGCTGAGGCCAGGGGCGGGATGGATGCAGAAGAGTGGCGGCAGGGTGCCACCGGGCCGGAGTGCCAGCATGACCGAGAATGCGCTGACCGGCTCGGCATCATTCTGGATATGGTTGGCGAGTTGAGCGGGGGAGGGAGCGTTGAAGAGATCGCCGAGGCCGATCTCGTGGCCGAGTTCGGCC
>NZ_BAAFHD010000028.1:0-2437 GCF_054665095.1 Acidisoma sp. C75 | reverse complement strand
TGCCGCAGCTTCTCGTATTCGGCGGAGAAGGCGCGGTTGAGGCGGAACAGCAAGTCGCCCTCGGCGAGCTTTTCGAGGCCGAGCGCCACCTGTTCGACGACGGCCGTGGTGCGCGCGGCAACCTCCGCCCGCTCGGCTTCCTGCGCAACGCGGGCCGCCTCAGCCTCAGCGCGATGCTCGCCGGCGGCTGCTTCCACCCGCAGCTTCTCCCGCCCGGCATCGCGAAAGCCTTCGACCGCGCGCGCGATCGCGCCCACTTCGTCCTTTCGCTCAACGCCGGCAATCTCGATGTCGAACTGGCCTTCTGAAAGCCTGTCCATGAAGCCGATTTGCGCACGCACCGGCCGCACAATCCAGGCGCGCGCCCCGATGAAGCCGATGATGAAGATGACGATCAAGCCGACGATGATGCCGGCAAAGGTATAGACGACGGAGCGCGCGGTTGTGCCACTCAGCGCATGGCTGGCGGTGCGGGCCTGTGCCGCGAGCGCCTTCACCTCTTCGATGAGCGCGCCAGTGATGCTGTGAAAACCCGGGGCGCAGCCGCTGACATATTCAGATTGTGCGATCAGAAGCTGCGTCGGCAAAATTGCTTTGCGCGCATCGGTAATCGCCTGCTGGCATTTTTTCAGGACGACGTCGCCGGCTTGGGCTTTGAGCGCCGCGAGGGCCGCGGCACTGCCGCGATCCCCAGCCATTGCCTCATCCATCAATTGGTTGAATTGCGCGAAGCTCGTCTTGAACTCCGCATAGGCGGCATCGCTCTGATCGGAAGAAGTGGCAACCGCGATATCTCCTGCCGCCCCCCGCACGCTCTGCAGGTTACGCGCGGCCCGTGCAAGGGCAAGGGCAGCCTTTTGCTGGTTTGAAATAAGCGCCGAGTAGTTCCGGTCGGTCGTCTTGAGCTGCCCGGTTGCGTAGAAGGCGACGCCGAGGACGAAGACACCGAAGATACCAAGGATAAGCAGAATCTTGCCGGTGATTGGCACGTTTTTCAACGGATCTCTCCTGCGGTCGGGCGTTTGGATCGAGGTGGCGCAATCCCGATGAGCGGGCGTTCGGGTGAGCCTCAGAAGTGCCGCAGAAATAGTAAAGTTTCCGTGAGTAATCGGTGTCCGCTCATCGGTGTCGATGGGAGATCAATCCTCGCAGCACAACTGTCATGGGCTGCCCGCCCTTCCGCCTCTGCCTCCCCGGCGCCCTCAGCCCTTCGCCTGGCGGTTTTTGCCGGGCTTCACGCCGAGGGCCAGGGCGGGTGGTGGGGTTTTAGAATTCTGCCCAGCGGTCATCCTCTGCGTCGGCCACGGCAGGCGCCCGGCGGGGGGCGCTGGCGGCTTCGGCCTTGGGGCGGGCGGCATGCGCGCGGCTGCCTTCGGCCGTCGGGTGCTCAGCCGGCCGCGCCTCAGCCGGCCGCGCCTCAGCAGCCGGCCGCGCCTCGCCCTGGCGGCTCGCGGTCTTGCGCGTGGCCTCGGCGGGCAGGGCGCGCTTGCTCTCGGCGGGGGCGCGCGGTGCGGGCCGGGCCGGGGCTGCCTCGTGGCCCCGCGCCGCCGTGCCTTCCGCCTCGATCCTGAAGCGGGCCACCAGATGCGCCAGGGTTTCCGCCTCGCGCGCCAGGCTATGGCTCGCCGCCGTCGATTGCTCGACCATGGCGGCGTTCTGCTGCGTCACCTGGTCCATCTGATTGACCGCGGTATTGACCTCGGCGAGGCCGGTCGCCTGTTCCTGTGCCGAGCTCGCGATCTCGCCGATGATCCCGTTGAGCCGCGCCACCTGTTCCGCGATGCTGGCAAGCGCCGTGCCGGTTTCGCCGACGAGTTGCACGCCGCTTTCCACCTGGCGGCTGGAGGCGGAGATGAGCGTCTTGATCTCCTTGGCGGCCTCCGCCGAACGCTGGGCGAGCGCCCGCACCTCGGTCGCGACCACCGCGAAGCCGCGCCCGGCTTCCCCGGCACGCGCGGCCTCGACGCCGGCATTGAGCGCGAGCAGATTGGTCTGGAAGGCGATCTCGTCGATCACGCCGATGATATTGCCGATCTGCTTGGAGGAGTTTTCGATCCCGCTCATCGCGGTCACGGTATTCTGCACCACCTCGCCCGAGCGGGTTGCCTCGTGCTGGGCGGTTTCGGCGGCGCTGCGGGCTTCGCGGGCGTTTTCTGCCGTGCGGCGGACGGTTGCGGTAATCTCGTCGAGGGCGGCGGCGGTTTCTTCCAGGCTCGCGGCCTGCTGTTCGGTGCGGCGGGAAAGATCGTCGGACGCCTGGCTGATCTCACCGGCGCCGGCCCGCACGCCATGGGTATTGGCGGAGATCGAGGCCATCGTCTCCTGCAGCCGTTCCATCGCCGCATTGTAGTCATGCCGCAGCTTCTCGTATTCGGCGGAGAAGGCGCGGTTGAGGCGGAACAGCAAGTCGCCCTCGGCGAGCTTTTCGAGGCCGAGC
>NZ_BAAFHD010000027.1:0-2611 GCF_054665095.1 Acidisoma sp. C75 | reverse complement strand
ACCTGCTGCCCTGGAATTGGCGATCCGAAACTCAGGCAATCGCCGCCGCCTGACCTTCGGCAACGGCTCTCGCCGGACGGATACTTCTCAACAACCTCACCCCAGCCCGCAAGGCGTGACCCGGCGGATGGTTACCTGCTCTTCCTGGTCTTGAACCGATCAGAAAAGGAGTGGAAGATGGGCCCGCGCGAATGGATCATGGCCAAGGCGCAATTCGCCGTTCTCTTCGGCGAACGTTTCAACAGAGCCATGGCGGCCTGATGTTCAACCCGCCGCCCTCACACGAAATTCCTGACAGTCCCGTCACCGTCCGATCGCTTTTCTTCTTACCGGCGGCCAGGTGCCAGATTGCGTCGCGGCCGATACGCTGCTCGATGAGATCCATACGGCCGAATTGGTCCACGGCGACAAGGGATACGACACGAATGCCGTGCGCGAGAAAATCGAAGCGAAGGGCGCAGCTCCCAACATTCCGCCCAAGGTCACACGCGTCAGAAAAAACTGCTTCTCCCCATATCTCTACAAAAGCCGGAACGCCATCGAGCGGATGTTTAATCGCCTCAAGGACTTTCGTCGTATCGCCACCCGCTATGACCGTCTCGCCATCAACTTCCATGCCGCCGTTTGCATCGCTGCCACCGTCAGCTACTGGTTATGAGTCCCAGCCCTATTTGGGCTTTCGCGAACTCTGCACCTCTACGCTAATAGTTCACTTCTCAGCTGAGCTCTGGAAGTGCCCGTCGGCACAGGATCGCGGGCGATAAACGAAGGAGGAGTCGCAAGCACGCCTGTGTCGAGCGGAGCAGATACTATGGTTGAGGTTCCCGGTTGTATGTAACCGTCAAATATGCCATTCGTTCCATAAGTCACCTGCATAGAGTTATTATAAAATTCATTGTTCCATACGAAAAGATTGGCCGGATTGGCTTGGGGATTGATCTGCACTGCCCAATACTGCGTCGCATTGCCGTTGGTATTTGTGGCGACGTTTTGATAAATCCATACATTCGAGCTATCGGCTCCAGCCTGCCCCCAAGCGTGATCGGCTACCGTGATCGCAGCTGCAGAGAGCCACGTACCCGGATCTTGATTGTTGTTTGTTAGCAAATTTTGGTTTATGGTCACGTTACTATCTGCCGCAACGTTTATGCCGGCCCCATTCGAGTCGTTTATTATGCATTGATTTATGGAGACCCCGGTATCGGACGCAATATCAATCCCTGCTCCGCTTGCATTGGCCACTGTACAGCCTGATACCGTCGAGCTAATGTCATTCTCAAGATACACACCAGCGCCTGCCGCCGGAAACTGTGTCCAAAATTGTGACGGCTCAACCTGGAGGTTGGCAAAGCTTGTTCCCGTTACAGAGAACCCAGTTTGGTCAGTTGCAGAAACAGAATCCAGCCCGATCTGCGAGAAGCTGCAACTGGCGACGTAGTTTCCTACGCTTGGTTTATAATCGCTCGATGTAAAGGCAATACCTTGCGAATACGGATCGCTCCCAGAACTGCCAAATGGACAAGTCCCAATACTCGAGAAACTGCAGCCAGAAAATCCAGAATGATCGGCGTTCGATAAAAGAATACCTATATATGGAGCGTTTTCGAAAGTATCATTAACAAAACTGAAGTCCGAGATCCGCCAAAATACCGCTAGCGCTCCCCATTGGGATGGCGCCGCTGCGCTAGAGGTTCCAGGAGCAGAAAAGTTATCATCAAATATTATGTTTGCAATAGTGACATTTTTTGTCTCTCCAGTGGGGTCCAAGATATTGCCCAAGAGGGTTATGTTAGCCTTCAACGGCTCAATTTTTACTGAGTTAAGTGCAGCAGTTATAACATCTCCATCTTGGACTCCCAGCGGTTGAGAGATGAAATAGGTTCCAGGGTTGATAAAGAGCATTTTGCCGGCGCCATGGGCAGTCAGCTCCGCCGCTTGTAGCGCGGCGAACGAGTCACCTGATGAAGGAGTCACCCCTAATGACATGGTGGAGATCATTGTGCTGGGGTCAAATGCGCCGTAATTCATCGCGTTTCTCCAGACCTTTCCTAAAACTGCTTACGGCAGGCTCGGTTAAAGAACCGTGATAGGGCGGTTTAAATCTTCCAACCAAAGCGGGTATTTTGATTGGGTGCTCTAGGAGCCTGTCCGAGAATTCGCTAGACGGCGCGAAGCGAAATACGATTCTGTCATTGCTATGAGGAAGATCTTCCGTTCCTGGGACGGGGATCAAGACTGGCTTCTGCCGCCATCGGTTCACCAGTTTGTCCTGCCTGGCCATGTGGCGCATTTCGTGCGCGATACGGTGCGTGAGGGGTTGGACCTCTCGACGATCGTGGGCGTCTACAAATCCGGGCAGGGTAAGCCGCCCTATCATCCTGGGATGCTGGTCTCGTTGCTGCTGTATGGCTACAGTCGCGGCATCTATTCCAGCCGGCAGTTGGCACGGACGTGCGAAGAACAGGTCGACATGATGGCGGTCACCGGCCTGAACCGGCCGGACTTCCGCACCAGCAGCGACTTTCGCCGTAAGCGTCGCGGCGTGAGCACGGGGCTTCGGTTTGGCGGGGCGCGAGCGTGATCGGGTTAGAGGCGGTCGATTATCACGCGG
>NZ_BAAFHD010000026.1:0-4213 GCF_054665095.1 Acidisoma sp. C75 | reverse complement strand
GGCGAGCCTGCGTTGGAATCTCGCGCAGCATCCGGCGGACACGCACCTGTTTCTGATGAGCAACCGCCTGGCCGACGGACGGGATGTGTCCTGGTTCTGGGACATAGACCTCCGCGGCGTGCGCTACGCGATGGTGGCGGGAGAACGAGCGCTCGAAATGCTCATCCGCCTGCGCTACGAGCCTGCGGTGCAGGAAGCGCAAGCCTTCTCCCACAAGGCGGAGGCCTTCGCCGCAGCCCTCGCGCGAACGCCGCCCGGCGGGCGGGTTCTCGTCGTCGCGACCTACAGCAATCTCGCCCCCGCGCTGAAGCTCTTGCGCGCCTTGTCGCGACCGCGCGCCTCTTCCCGGCGCGGCACCGCGGCCGCGGGTGAGCCTCTGGCCGCGGCCCGCCTGCCCGTGCATCGGCCCCGCGCCTGCCGGCAAAAGGTGGTGCGGATCGGCCTGCTTTGCCCGGATCAGCTCGGCACCTATGCCGATAGCGGCAATGCCGTCGTGCTGCAGCGGCGCCTGGAATGGCGGGGCGTCTCCGCCTCGGTCATCCGCGTGGCAGCGGGAGACACGCTGGGTGCGCAAATCGACGTTCTGCTCCTTGGCGGCGGGGAGGATCGCGGCCAGCGCCTCGCGCTCGCGGCGCTTCGGCCATTGCGGGCCGCGCTCAAGGCGATGCTGGAGGATGGCGTGCCGGCGCTCCTGGTATGCGGAGGCTTCCAGCTTTACGGCCAGTCCCTGCCGCTCGGCGCGGAAGAGGTGGCGGGGTTGGGCCTCCTGCCACTCGTGACCCGGCCGGGTGCCCGGAGGCTGGTTGGCGGAATTGGCGTGCGCAGCACGCTGCTGGCGGAGCCGCTCGTTGGCTTCGAGAACCATCGCGGCTGCAGCGCCCTGCTCGACGGGGCGCGGCCTTTTGGATCGGTGCTGTGGGGGAATGGTAATGGGCCGGAAGGCTCGGCCGACGAGGGTCTCGTGCTTCACCGCACCATCGGCACCTATGCGCACGGTCCGGTACTCGCGCGAAACCCTGACCTCGCGGAGGTGATGCTCGGCTGGGTCGCCGAACGGCGGGGCTTTTCGCCCTTCGAGCCGCTGGATGACGGGCTGGAGCACCTTTCCGCGGCGCATCGGGCATAGAGCGGCTTGAAGGGCGCGAAAGCGAACCGGCACCGCTCTCGCCGGTGGCTGGCAGAGCCCTCTCCCGCGCTCCGACGGTGGGCGCGTCACCTCATTATCGTCAACCAGCCTTCCTCGACCCACCGCGGCTGGTCATCGTGTCGCCCCGGCACTTGAGCAGAGCTGCTGGCGGCAGGCGCCAAAGGCCGGCAAGATTGCGCTGAACCCGGTCAGCGCCACCCGCACCGGCATGCCGGGAAAAAGCGTCACCCGCATCACCTGCCCAGAGGCCGAGCCCGCCTGCATCGCATGCGTCAGCGCCGCGAAGTCACCCGCGCTGAGCGACGCCGCCGCCGTGTCCGAGGTTATCCTCACCGCTGGCAGGACGAAGGCGTCATGACCGATACTGATACGAAACGCCGCCGCAAGCCGCGCCGGCAGATCCCAATGCGCATTTGCCATCATGAAGAGCGGCCCAGCCCCGGTATCGCGCAGACCGACCGCCGCTTCCCGCTGCACCGCGAGGCAGCCGACCGACGGTGGCCGCGCTTTCGTCACCTGCTCCAGCATCGCCCAGGGGCCGGCGGTGGCCCGGCTCACCATGCGTGGGGGTGAGACGGGTGCGGCGACCGCGGGGCCGGCGGCGAGCGTAAGGGCGAGCCCGATTGCCAGAAGGCCAAAACGGACGCGTGTCACGGCGCAGGCGGCGGGCGCGTAGCGGCCCGCGCCCTTCCCTGCCGCAGGTGGAGGCCAAAGGGCAGATGCAGGCCACGCAGGCTGCCGTGATGCATCGCATACACCTTGGTGAATTCCGCCCCGAGCAGGAAGATCTGCGCCGAATAATAGACCCAGAGCAGCAGAATCACGAGCGCCCCCGCCGCACCATAGGAGGAAGCGATGCCGCTCGATCCGATATAGAGCGCGATTGCCGCTTTGCCGAGGGTATAGAGCAGCGCTGTGAAGAAGGAGCCAGCCAGCACGTCCTGCCATTTGAGCGCGCGATCCGGCAGCACCTTGTAGACGGCCGCGAAAAGTACCGTCGTGAACAGCAGTGAAAGCCCGATGTTGACCGCCTGCAGCATGAACCCCGCCCCTGGCACGACGCGATTGATGTGGTTCCAGGCAGCGCTCAGCGCCGCACTGATCGCGAGCGAAACGAGCAGCAGAAAGCCCAAGGTTACGACAAGACCTAGGCTTTGCGCCCGCGCCTTGATGAGGCGGGATACCGTTCCATGTTCAGAAGAATCTGTCTTCCAGATCGTGTTGAGCGAGGATTGCAACTCGCCAAAGACGCCGCTCGCCGTGATCAGCAGCATGACGATCGAAAACGCCGTCGCGATGATGCCGCTTTTGCGATTGGCGGCGCTCTGGATCATCGATTGCACAAGCCCTGCCGCATCATTGCCCAGCAGACCGCGCAGCTTCGTGAAGACGACGCCGCGCGCCGCATCCTCGCCGAAGACGAAACCTGCGATCGCAATCGCGACGACGAGGATCGGGGCGAGTGAAAAGATCGTGAAATAGGCGATGGCTGCACCGCGGCTGAGGCAATTATCCTCCATGAAGCCGTCGATCGTGCCGCGCGCCAGTTGGACGACGCCGTTCGACGTGACTTTCTCCAGAAAAGACATCGCCTCGCCTTTGCTGCGCCCCCGCGGCCATCCGCCGCCTAGGGGCACATGTTGTCTCGGGCGGAAGCGTCAAGGCAGGGTCGCCTCAACCCCTCAGGCGTTCGGCGTGCCAGCGCAGATGGTCGTCCATGAAGGTCGAGATGAAGAAGTAGGAGTGATCGTAGCCCTGATGCAGGCGCAGCCGGATCGGCTGGCCGTGCCGCTCCGCGGTGCGGCGCAACTCCTCAGGCATCAGCCCGCCTTCGAGGAATGGATCGGCCGCCCCCTGGTCGATCAGCATCTCGGGGAAGCGATGGCCATCCTCGATCAACAGGCAGGTATCGTAGGGGCGCCAATGCGCCTCGTCCGCGCCGAGATACTTGCCGAGCGCGGGGCGGGACCAATCGGCGAGCCCGGGCCGCACGATCGGCGCGAAGGCAGAGGCGCTGCGGAAGGTGTCAGGGTTTTTGAGCGCGATCGTCAGCGCGCCGTGGCCGCCCATCGAATGGCCGGTGATGCCTTGGCGCGCGAGATCCGCCGGGAATTGCGCGCCGATCAGCGCCGGCAATTCCCGCGTCACGTAGGAATACATGCGATAGCTGCGCGCGAAGGGCTCTTGCATCGCATCGAGGTAGAAGCCCGCCCCTTGGCCGAACTGCCAGTTCTCCGGCTCGTCCGGCACCCCAGGGCCGCGTGGCGAGGTATCGGGCAGCACGATCATCAGGCCGAGTTCCGCGGCCAGGCGGCGATATTCGCCCTTGTCCATGCAATTCGCATGCGTGCAGGTAAGACCCGAGAGAAACCAGAGCACGGGCACCGGGCGCGCAGCTGCCTGCGGCGGCTCGAAGACCGCGAAGGTCATCGCTGTTCCGGTCTCGGCCGATGCGTGGCGATAGACGCCTTGGCGGCCGCCATGGGCACAGGCAAGAGAGACAGTCTCGAGGACGGGGGCGGGTGCTGGGCTCATCGAGGGACCTTCGGGGCGGAGGTTGCGGCGGCTCGGCCGCCGGTAGGCGGGCCGGGCGCCCCCTGTCAAGCATCCTCGGCCTGCACGCTCACCCCCCGCGGCGCGTGCGCTCCCCGGCCTTGCTGTGCAGCCGCCCGACCAGCAGAAGATCAAGCGCGGCAATGACCCCTGCCAGCAACAGCCCGCCTGCCAGCGGCCGAAGAAATCGATCAGGCCGAGACCGAGATTGATGACGCCGAGGCTGCGGGCGAGAGTCGTGTTCTCCGGGGCATAGGAGCTGACGCGACGATCCTGCATGCGCCGCTTCCTTTGGGCTGTCGGCACTCTGCTCGAAACGGTGGTGCAGATCCCCGGGGGGAAGCCTTCGACGGTTATTGTTGGCGATCGACGTGGGAGGCCGGTGGGCCGCTTCGCAACGCAGGTAGGATGGGTGCAGGATTCAAGAGCGCGTGTCGGGCGGGACGATCGCGCGTGGAAGGCCATGCGCGGACGGAATCGCCGGGATTCGCAGAAGACGAGCCTCGCCCGCCA
>NZ_BAAFHD010000025.1:0-5813 GCF_054665095.1 Acidisoma sp. C75 | reverse complement strand
CCGCGTGATAATCGACCGCCTCTAACCCGATCACGCTCGCGCCCCGCCAAACCGAAGCCCCGTGCTCACGCCGCGACGCTTACGATAGACGAGGGAAGAGATACGCTCCGGCACTCGGTCCGCGACGCCGGTGATGACGAGGCCGCCATACGAATGGCCGCAGAGCACGATGTCCCGCAAATCGTTCCATGTGATGAGATTGACGACATCGGTGATATGCGTGTCGAGATTGATCGGGCCGAGGCGGGCGAGATGCGCGCGTTCGCCAACACCGGAGAGAGTAGGCGTCAGCACCCGGTGGCCGGCCCGCTCCAAGAGTGGGCGCAGCAGATCGAACGCCCATCCTCCATGGAACGCGCCGGGGACAAGCAGAAAGAGAGCCATCGAAGGAGCTCCTGGCTGAAGGTTGCAGGATAGGACGCAAGAGCGTCTTTTCGCCGCGCAGCTTAACGAGCGTCAGCCCCTTCATTTAGCTAAATGGGGCACAGAGTGTGCGTGATGGGGCACCCAGAATGCGCGCCCTGCCCTCCCCTTGCTCGATCGCCGGGGTGTCCGGCGGGCCTCGCCCCTATCCTGGTCGATCGACTCTGTCATGGGCCGAGGGGGCGCGGCCCTGCCAGATCGTTCAGGATGCCGCAAAATCTTCCCGATGCGTCGCGAAGAAGCGCGCAAGCGTGGTGGGCAGCTGGCCGGTGAGCGTTTCAACCTCGCTGGTCGTGCGATCCTCTGCGCCCCGCGAGATAGCGTCATCCATCTCAGCGAGCGTGGCGGCATAGGCTTCGGGCAGGCCAAAGCTGAGGTAGCGCTTCGCCAGTTGCTCCGACGACAGTCGGAGGTGGCGGATCGGGCGGCCGATTGCGGCTGCAAGCAGCCGGGCGGCAGCGTCATAGCTCAGCGCCTCCGGGCCGGTCAAAATATGATCCCGTGAGGGCAATGACGGGTCCAGCAGCATGGTGACCGCCACGGCGGCAATATCGGCCGCGTCGATGAACGGCACGCGGCCATCCCCCGCGGCCGAGTAGATGCACCCTTCATTCCTGATTGACGCTAGATGCTGCGTGACGAAATTCTGCATGAACCAACTGGGCCGCAGCACCGTCCAACACCGCGCATGCGTGCGAAGCCAGGCATGAACCTGGCCCATCATCGGCCCGCCTTCTTCCAGAGAGGACGCGCTCAGCAACACCAAGCGGCCTGATGCGCGCGCAACCGCCTGCTCCAGGAACGGGCGCATCGCGGGCAGAGGGTCGAAATTATTGCTCGGCGCGACGAGATAGACGGATGTGGCACCTGCAAGGGCCGCGTCGTGGCTGGCCGGGTCTTCCCAATCGAAGCGGATCTGGCTCGCCGAGACCGGGCTTCGGGTGGCGATGCGCGCCTCCACGCCGCAGGCGGCCAGGCGCTCTGCTATCAGCCGACCGGTCTTGCCGGTGCCCCCAATCAAAAGGACGCGTTCAGCCATTATGCACCTCGCTGCCGGTGATGGCCTTGATAACCGCCCTACCCTTCGTCGCCCGCAATACGGCTAAGGGATTCCAGTAGTCGCGATAATGGATGATCTGCCCGGCATGGGTGCGGATCACCGAGATATAGCGCTGTTCATAAGGCTCCCCGGTTGCCACGCCGCGGCCGAAACCGTCGAACTCAAGGATGACGGTCTGAGGATCGGCTGTCGGATGAACGATCGGCTCTCCCATACGCTCGAACGCGATGACATCGGCGAGCGACGCCAGGTGCTGGCCGATAGCGGCTTTCCCGTCCAATCGCTCGGGCAGGCCCGGCGGAGCATAGGGGAATTCCATCACCGCGCCATCGGCGAGCATCTCAAGAAAGGTCGGGGCTTCCCCGGCGATGCGGTCGCCCAAGGCGCGGCGAAGCATGGCGGAAAAATCTGCAACACTGTCAGTCATGCCAAGTTCCTCGGTTCACTCTCTGGCACGGGCAGCGCGGCAAGCATCCGTGTCTCTGCCCACGCCCGCAGACCGCGCGCAATGAAGCGCGCCGATCAGTTGCGAGAACAATCTCGCTGGCCGGAAGATAGGTGTGCCTTGCCCCCGGTCAAGCGAAGGCGGGCGGGCCGTCGCTTCGCTCGGGAAGCGCCGACCGCACCATTATCATCGGTCGGCCTGGCCCAAGCCTGGGTGCAGCTTATCCAGCACTTCGCCGATAGCCTTCAGCAAAGTCTCGCGCTCCACGCCTGCGTTGCGAGGGATGCTGATCACGATGCTGCTGCCGCGCCGCGGCCGCGTGCCGCGCGCCAGGACGGTGCCCGAGGGCGAACGGACGGCATATTCGACGGCGCTGGCCCCCGCTCGTGCTGCCTCTTTGCGTCGCGTCGCCTGCTGCAAGCGCTTGGCAACATCTGCTGGCGTGATCAGCGGCTGGTTTTCCTGCGCGCGCCCGCTTTGCTCCGCTGCCACAGCTTCGGCTTCGGCGATGACCGCTTGCTTCGACAGAGGATGGCGTAGCAGAGGCGCCAGTGCCGCACCATGGCTGATCTTGATGGCGTGCAGGCTGCCGAAGGCGCTGATGACAGCGGGCGGAAACTCCGCCAGTTCGAGATAGCGGCTCAGCCAACTCTGACTGACGGCGAGACGTTCGGCCATGCGCGCCTGATTACCGCCGTAGTAGCGCGCAAGGGCCCGGGCGTAATCCCGCGCCCGCTCGACATCGGAGAGATCCTGCCGGCTGCGATTTTCCAGATCGGCGATACGGAACGCTTCCTCATCATTCAGCTCGCGCGGCTCGACCAGAAAGCGAAAATTCGGGGCACCATTGGCGCGCATCCAGGTAGCCGTCCAATGGCGCCGCGCGCCGCAGATGACCTCGAACTGATACTTCTCATCCCCGAGGAGCCGCCGGACGATCGCCGGCACTTCCTGCCTTCCCTGGGCCCGAAAACTCTCGATCAGATCGCCGCAGCTGACTTCATCCAATGCCCCGTAATCCCGATTGTGGAATTCCCAGATACGGCAGATGGCGGGGTCCACCAGCTCGTGTTCACGGGTCTGGGTCTGGCCAGAGGCGAGTTCCGCCAGACGGTTGCCGCGGCTTTGCAGAACGCCGGTCCGCGGGGGCAGTTTACCCCCCGCAGGCGCCTGCACGCCACCTGCCAGGCCGGCTGCAAATCCCTTATTGCCCAGAGCCATAAATCATTTCCCTATCAATGGGTTAGCCTGATCTTGCCGGTCTGCAAGCGGCTCAGATCTTACCCTCGGCGCGCAGTTTCTGCTGCTGGCTTGGCCAGGTCATGCGTATCTGCGTCTCGATCTCCGCATTCACCCCGTTCAGATAGGCGAGCCCGCGATTATAGGTCTCGCGGGAGGTCACGGGCGCGCCGAGTTCGTAGATCGTCATGAGCCGGGCGGAGGCATTGTCGATCTCGGCGCTGTCGCGCAGCACGGTCCGCAGCATCTTCTCGCCGAAGAGATTGCGCATGAGCCCGAGCAATTCCCGCTGCATGGACTTCCCCTCATCCGCGCGCGTGGCGACGAAGCGGATCCACGAGAAATCCACCGGAAAATGCCGCTCTTCCAGGATCTGAAGGGTCTCATAGAGCATCGCGAGGAAGGTCGTCGTGGAAGCGAAATCCACCACCGTGGGCGGCATCGGCACCAAGAGCGCATTCGCTGCCCGCATGACGGAGAGCGAGATGGTGCCGAGCGCCGGCGGCGGATCCAGCACAATGACGTCGAAATGATCCGCAATCGAGGCGAGGCCTTCCGCCAGCCTGTTCAGCAGCCGCGGCTCGGAACGCGAGATACGCGCGGCCAGTTCGTATTCGGCGGAATAGAGCTTCAGGTTGGCGGGGATGAGGTAGAGGTTGTGCCAATGGGTTTCGCGCACGGCATAAGCGAGGCTCGACATCTCCATGTTCCGGAAAAACGGATAGAGCGTGTCATCCTCATGGATATCGAGGTCCGGCACATAGCCGAACAAGGCGGTGGAGGAGCCCTGGCTGTCGCAGTCAACCAAGCAAACGCGATAGCCCTGGATCGCCAGATATTGGGCCAGATGGGCCGAGACGGTCGATTTCCCGACGCCACCTTTGAAATTCTGCACCGCGATCACGGCGATCGGATCTTCCGGGCTGCGCCAGGGCCTGGTGCCGAACGCATCACGCAGCTGATTGACCTCGGCCAGGGTATAGCCAATCCGACGCCCGGAGGTGGTACGTTCGACCACCGGGATCCGTCCATCCTTCTCGGCCTCGCGAATGGCGGCGGTTGTGCGCCCGACCAGTTCGGCGACGCGCGTGATGCTAAAGCGGGGCGATTGCCGCCCACCGGTTTCTTGCAGCGCCTGGTCGCGCAGCCCCTCCAGAACGCTGAGGCACTTGCCGTAAACCTCCCCCACTGATCGCAGGGTCGGCGATTCGGATCGGGTCTCGCTCATGGGGCGTTCACGCTCGGCAGTTTCTTCGTCACGTCCACCTGCACCCGGGCAAGTCCAACCGCCCTCGCCGCCCAGTCCAACTGCTGCTTGAACTCGGACCGTATGTAGTCGCAGTGGAACCGCCGTTCGACCGAAAGGGTCCATTCCCCGTCCCGCTGCTCGAGCACCGCCCGTTTGAACCAGGCGTTGAAGGCGGCATCGCCGAGATTCTCGCGGAGCTTCTGCAGGAAGGCCTGCGGCAGGTCCGGCGAGTTCGCCTTGGCTTCGTCGCTCGGCGTACCCTTATCATCGCCCGTTACCAGACGCAGGGTGGCCCCTTGGACAAGTTTCTGCTGCAGAGGCGCCGGCGAGCCATAGAGGCGGATCACGGTGGTATCGAACTCTGCCCTCGCCTCAGGATAGACTGCTGAGACATGACGCTCCCAGGCATCGCGGATCGTCTGGCGGAACTTCCGGATGTTTTTGCCGTCATTGCCGAAATGGACGGCGAGTTGCGTCCAACTCAAGCTTGCTGGGCGTTTCGCCCCGATGCGCGGCAGGCGGTAGGCGAGCCAGGTGTAGAGATCGAGTGCCGTCGCGGAATCCCGCAACTGGCGAATGGCCACCTCATTAAGGGGCACCGCATGGTCCTTTAGATGATGAAAGAACCCCTCGGTCATGAGGATCTCGCGCTGAAAATGAGACCGGGGGCCGTCCTGGCCGCGATATTCATTGGTGAGCTTGATTTCGCGAATGCCAAACTCATGGTCGCCGTTTTGCGCCGTATTATCCCAACGGATCATCCATTCGCAGGAGAGCAGTCGGTCCATCTGGTCCTTGATCAAGGTGGCCGAGCCGCGCGGTCCGTAACTCACAGTTTTGAAGCCCATCCGTCGCATCCAGTCGCTGAAATTGCGGCCAAGATGCACGTGCCGGGAATTGGTTTTGACGGCCTCCGTCATAATATGAATGAGGATCAGTCGCGGAAGAGAGCCAAAAGGAATGCCGAGGCTCTGGAACTGCTGCTGACCGTTCACGAGGTCCAGCCGCGGCTTCGGATTAATGACCAGGGTATATTGGCCATCCTGGCGCATGATCGGCGCATATTCATCCCGCGGCCGCCGAACCGGCAGGGACATGGCACAAAGCGCGGAATGGAGGAACCCCGGGCTCGGTGCCTCGTCCTGCACGGCCGAGACGCGGCCGAAAAGCTCCGGTTGCCCTATCGCGGTTGCCAGAGACTGGGCAGCGTCAGAACCGCGCTGAATCAGTTCCAAATGGATCTGCTGACCCAGCGGATATCGGGGGCAGGCCATTGGTCTCTCTCCCAGGGACTCGGGTGCGAAATGCGAGATGAAGCTATGCTAACTGCCATCGCTTTCGCAAGGGATAGTGATTTTTTCAAAAAATCGCAAATTCACCGATGATCTTGGTACACA
>NZ_BAAFHD010000024.1:0-5848 GCF_054665095.1 Acidisoma sp. C75 | reverse complement strand
TTTGATCTTTGACAATTGTATCTGGATGGAAGGGATATGTTGGTGGCGCTGTCTGCTGGGTTTAGGCCTGGCGGGTTTGCTTGTTGAGAGTGTTTAGGTTGGGTTTGTTTATGCGAGCCTGACGTAAGATCTGGAGACAGGTTTTGGTGTCTACTGACGTATCTGCATATGCTTTTACGTGGAAAGACAGTGCGGGCTGGGTTTTATGGTGGAAGCCATGGGATCTGGCTTAGTGGGTTAGGGGATCGCGTTCATTTCGGCTGGGTTCTGGGTTTTGCCTGAGGGTGAGATTTGGGATTTGGTTTGTGATGAACCTGAGAGTTTGATCCTGGCTCAGAGCGAACGCTGGCGGCATGCTTAACACATGCAAGTCGCACGGGCAGTGGCAACATTGTCAGTGGCGGACGGGTGAGTAACGCGTAGGAATCTGTCTCTGGGTGGGGGATAACAGTGGGAAACTACTGCTAATACCGCATGACACCTGAGGGTTAAAGGCGCGAGTCGCCTGGAGAGGAGCCTGCGTTCGATTAGCTTGTTGGTGGGGTAAAGGCCTACCAAGGCGACGATCGATAGCTGGTCTGAGAGGATGATCAGCCACACTGGGACTGAGACACGGCCCAGACTCCTACGGGAGGCAGCAGTGGGGAATATTGGACAATGGGCGCAAGCCTGATCCAGCAATGCCGCGTGGGTGAAGAAGGTTTTCGGATTGTAAAGCCCTTTTGGCAGGGACGATGATGACGGTACCTGCAGAATAAGCCCCGGCTAACTTCGTGCCAGCAGCCGCGGTAATACGAAGGGGGCTAGCGTTGCTCGGAATGACTGGGCGTAAAGGGCGCGTAGGCGGCGATCAAAGTCAGGCGTGAAATTCCTGGGCTCAACCTGGGGGCTGCGCTTGATACTTGGTTGCTTGAGTGGGGAAGAGGGTCGTGGAATTCCCAGTGTAGAGGTGAAATTCGTAGATATTGGGAAGAACACCGGTGGCGAAGGCGGCGACCTGGTCCTTGACTGACGCTGAGGCGCGAAAGCGTGGGGAGCAAACAGGATTAGATACCCTGGTAGTCCACGCTGTAAACGATGTGTGCTGGATGTTGGGTGACTTAGTCACGCAGTGTCGTAGCTAACGCGATAAGCACACCGCCTGGGGAGTACGGCCGCAAGGTTGAAACTCAAAGGAATTGACGGGGGCCCGCACAAGCGGTGGAGCATGTGGTTTAATTCGAAGCAACGCGCAGAACCTTACCAGGGCTTGACATGGGGAGGCTGTAATCAGAGATGGTTATTTCCCGCAAGGGACCTCCTGCACAGGTGCTGCATGGCTGTCGTCAGCTCGTGTCGTGAGATGTTGGGTTAAGTCCCGCAACGAGCGCAACCCTCGTCTTCAGTTGCCATCAGGTTGGGCTGGGCACTCTGAAGAAACTGCCGGTGACAAGCCGGAGGAAGGTGGGGATGACGTCAAGTCCTCATGGCCCTTATGTCCTGGGCTACACACGTGCTACAATGGCGGTGACAGTGGGAAGCTAGCCCGCGAGGGTGTGCTGATCTCTAAAAGCCGTCTCAGTTCAGATTGCACTCTGCAACTCGAGTGCATGAAGGTGGAATCGCTAGTAATCGCGGATCAGCATGCCGCGGTGAATACGTTCCCGGGCCTTGTACACACCGCCCGTCACACCATGGGAGTTGGTTTGACCTTAAGCCGGTGCGCTAACTCAGCAATGAGAGGCAGCCGACCACGGTCGGGTCAGCGACTGGGGTGAAGTCGTAACAAGGTAGCCGTAGGGGAACCTGCGGCTGGATCACCTCCTTTCAAGGAGCGATCCTGATATCGTCTGGCCTAGGCTGGGCGTTTGGGATTGCTTTATAAAGTCGTCCGCGGATGCGGATGGCGGCCTGGACGATGATCGACAAGCGTCTCTCGCGAGAGAGGGCGCCATCAACATATCCCTTCCCTGCGACGGTCTGGTGGCTGTAAAGCCACCGGGTATCGGGCCCCACGAGAGAGATTTCGTGGGGGTCCTTGGGCCAGTAGCTCAGCTGGTTAGAGCACACGCTTGATAAGCGTGGGGTCGGAGGTTCAAATCCTCCCTGGCCCACCAATGGTTTGGCTCTGGCTGGTTATGAATGAGAATTTTTCTGTTCTTTTTTAGAAAAGAACGGAGGGATTTTTGTTCATGTCTTCCCATGGGGGTGTAGCTCAGTGGGAGAGCACCTGCTTTGCAAGCAGGGGGTCGTCGGTTCGATACCGTCCACCTCCATTGTGTTTGGCGGGCGGTTTGGCCGCCTGGCCGAGGTTCTGAGGGGTATCGTCGCAGAGGAAATCGAGATTGCGGGAGCATTGAGGGTTAGCTGAAGAAGCTGCCAGCGGTGGTCTTGCATGAGGTCTGGACCCGGAGGGGTCTGGTCTCGTTGTTCTTTCAATTGTGAATCAGGATTTGGCGCATCTGCGCGGGTCGGCCGCATTGTCTGACCGGAGGAGGAGATTGATCTCCGAATCCCAGCGGCTGGACTGCACAGAAGCGTGAGAGAGAATGGATGTGCTGGCAAGCGCGTCCGTTCCGGAGGGTTGGGCGTTTCTCGCGCCTGGCTGGAAGGAGCGGCACTGTGGCGGGTCTTTATCTGGTCGAAAGATTGGATGGTTCCTGTGCAAGGTGGGATTGCCGAGAGATCGGTGATCGCGTGGTGTGAGCATGATAAGGGCGTTCGGTGGATGCCTTGGCACCAGGAGGCGATGAAGGACGTGGCACGCTGCGAAAAGCCATGGGGAGCCGCGAGCAGGCGTTGATCCATGGATATCCGAATGGGGAAACCCACCCAGCGATGGGTATCCCGATCTGAATACATAGGGTCGGGAGGCGAACCCGGGGAACTGAAACATCTCAGTACCCGGAGGAAAAGACATCAACAGAGATTCCGTCAGTAGTGGCGAGCGAAAGCGGAACAGGCCAGTGGTTATTTTTATCTGAGCAGAACGGTCTGGAAAGTCCGGCGAGAGTGGGTGATAGCCCCGTATGCGAAGAAGATGAGAATGATCCTTGAGTAAGGCGGGACACGTGAAATCCTGTCTGAACATGGGGGGACCACCCTCCAAGCCTAAATACTCCCTGGTGACCGATAGTGAACAAGTACCGTGAGGGAAAGGTGAAAAGCACCCCGACGAGGGGAGTGAAAGAGACCTGAAACCGGACGCTTACAAGCAGTCGGAGCCGCATCTGCGGTGACGGCGTACCTTTTGTATAATGGGTCAGCGAGTTTCTGTTTGCAGCGAGCTTAAGCCGTTAGGTGTAGGCGTAGCGAAAGCGAGTCTGAAGAGGGCGCAGAGTTGCAGGTAGAAGACCCGAAACCGAGTGATCTAGCCATGGCCAGGCTGAAGGTGCGGTAACACGCACTGGAGGGCCGAACCCACGCCTGTTGAAAAAGTCGGGGATGAGCTGTGGCTAGGGGTGAAAGGCCAATCAAACTCGGAAATAGCTGGTTCTCCGCGAAATCTATTGAGGTAGATCGTCGGGTGTTTACCCTGGGGGGTAGAGCACTGGATGGGCTAGGGGGCCCCAAAGGCTTACCAAACCTAACCAAACTCCGAATACCCAGAAGTATAGCCCGGCAGACAGTCCATGGGTGCTAAGGTCCGTGGACGAGAGGGAAACAGCCCAGACCGCCAGCTAAGGTCCCCAAGTTGTGGCTAAGTGGGAAAGGATGTGGGAATTCCAAAACAACCAGGAGGTTGGCTTAGAAGCAGCCATCCTTTAAAGAAAGCGTAATAGCTCACTGGTCTAATAGAAATCCTGCGCCGAAAATGTAACGGGGCTCAAGCCACACACCGAAGCTGCGGGTGCATCGCAAGATGCGCGGTAGCGGAGCGTTCCGTAGGCCTGCGAAGGGAGAGGGGTGACCCCTCCTGGAGGTATCGGAAGTGCGAATGCTGACATGAGTAGCGACAAACAGTGCGAGAAACACTGTCGCCGAAAGTCCAAGGGTTCCTGCGCAAGGTTAATCCACGCAGGGTTAGCCGGCCCCTAAGGCGAGGGCGAAAGCCGTAGTCGATGGGAATCAGGTGAATATTCCTGAGCCTGCTGGAAGTGACGAATGCGAGATGTTGTCAGGGCTTATTGGATTGTCCTGGCTTTTTGAGCATTCCGGGAAAGAGCTCCAGCGTATAGACCGTACCCGAAACCGACACAGGTGGACTGGTAGAGCATACCAAGGCGCTTGAGAGAACCATATCGAAGGAACTAGGCAAATTGCTCGCGTAACTTCGGGATAAGCGAGACCCGTCTGTGGGCAACCATGGGCGGGTGGCACAGAGCAGGGGGTAGCGACTGTTTAGTAAAAACACAGGGCTCTGCGAAATCGAGAGATGACGTATAGGGTCTGACGCCTGCCCGGTGCCGGAAGGTTAAGAGGAGGTGTGCAAGCACTGAATTGAAGCCCCGGTAAACGGCGGCCGTAACTATAACGGTCCTAAGGTAGCGAAATTCCTTGTCGGGTAAGTTCCGACCTGCACGAATGGCGTAACGACTTCCCCACTGTCTCCGGTATGGGCTCAGCGAAATTGAATTCCCCGTGAAGATGCGGGGTACCCGCGGTCAGACGGAAAGACCCTATGAACCTTTACTGCAGCTTTGCAGTGGCATCAGGGGAGCACTGTGTAGGATAGGTGGGAGGCTTTGAAGCCGGGGCGCTAGCTCAGGTGGAGCCATCCTTGAAATACCACCCTGGGCGCTTCTGATGTCTAACCGAGACCAGTTATCCTGGTTCGGGACCCTGCATGGTGGGCAGTTTGACTGGGGCGGTCGCCTCCCAAAGTGTAACGGAGGCGCGCGATGGTGGGCTCAGGCCGGTCGGACATCGGCTGCTGAGTGCAATGGCATAAGCCCGCCTGACTGTGAGAGCGACAGCTCGATCAGAGACGAAAGTCGGCCATAGTGATCCGGTGGTCCCGCGTGGAAGGGCCATCGCTCAACGGATAAAAGGTACTCTAGGGATAACAGGCTGATCTCCCCCAAGAGTCCACATCGACGGGGAGGTTTGGCACCTCGATGTCGGCTCATCACATCCTGGGGCTGGAGCAGGTCCCAAGGGTTCGGCTGTTCGCCGATTAAAGTGGTACGTGAGCTGGGTTTAGAACGTCGTGAGACAGTTCGGTCCCTATCTGCCGTGGGTGAAGGAGACTTGAGAGGATTTGTCCCTAGTACGAGAGGACCGGGATGAACAGACCTCTGGTGTACCGGTTGTCGCGCCAGCGGCACAGCCGGGTAGCTAAGTCTGGACGGGATAACCGCTGAAAGCATCTAAGCGGGAAACCCACCTCAAAACGAGGTCTCCCTGAGGGTCGTGGTAGACCACCACGTCGATAGGCCGGGTGTGAAAGTGGGGTAACCCATGCAGCTAACCGGTCCTAATCACCCAATAGGCTCACACATCAACACACCACCTCGCACAGCAATCATCCAATCTCTCTCTCTATGGATTTTGGTCGCGTGGCCGCCCCTCCAGCCCCACGCAACCAAAATCAGAAAAAGAGATCTCTCTCACCTTCATCGGCCCCCGCGCCGATGAAAAAACGCCAAATCCTCGTTCACCCACCCAAATACGGTGGGTTGGACGACCTGGTGGCCATAGCGGGGACCCTACACCCGATCCCATCCCGAACTCGGCCGTGAAATGCCCCAGCGCCCATGGTACTGCGTCTTAAGACGTGGGAGAGTAGGTCGCCGCCAGGTCTTCCAACCCACCCCTCGCGCCATCCAGCGCAAACCACCCTCACCCCCGCGGGGTGGAGCAGCCCGGTAGCTCGTCAGGCTCATAACCTGAAGGTCACAGGTTCAAATCCTGTCCCCGCAACCAAACC
>NZ_BAAFHD010000023.1:0-6197 GCF_054665095.1 Acidisoma sp. C75 | reverse complement strand
GGGCTCTGCCGTGGCGGCAGCATCCGGCCGGCTCTCGCGCCGGCCTCCATCGGTCATCTGTTGCGGCGGCAAATATTCCGCGGAAGCGGCGCCAACCAGGGTGACATGCGCGCGCATCGCCTGGGCGGCGCCTTCGGCTTCGCCCCGCATGATGGCCTGCACAACCTGATCATGCTCGGCCCAGGAGCGGGCGAGGCGGCCAGGGAGGTGGAACTGCGCGCGGCGGAAGGGCAGCAGGCGGTTGCGCGTGCTGAGCGCCAGATCCCGCAGATAGTCGTTATGCGCGCCGTCATAGAGCACTTCGTGGAAGCGCCGGTTGGCGGCCTCGTAAGCCTCCGTCGCGCCCTCGCGCACCAGCCGGCGGGATTCCTCGTGAACCGCGGCGAGATAGGCGCGCTCGGCGGCGTTCATGGCCGCTGCGGCAAACCGCGCCGCTGCCGCTTCAAGCTCCGCCATCACCGCGAACATGCTGTGCAGATGTGCGTGCGAGAGCAGCGTCGCGATGACGCCGCGGCGGGGCAGGCGCTCGGCAAGGCCCAGGATGCAGAGGTGATTGAGGGCTTCGCGCATGCTGGTGCGCGAGATCGCGAAGCGGGCGGCAAGCGCCACCTCGTCCAGCGCCTGGCCCGGGCGGATGGCGCCGCGCACGATCGCGTCCGAGAGCACGCGCACCACGCGTTGCACGCGGGAGAGGGTCACCAGGGTCGCCGCGGCAGGCTCCTCGAAGGCAAGGTCGGTTGCCGGCGGCACCGCCGCCAAGGCGGCCGGCGGCGGGGCCTCAAGGGCCTCGGCGGCAAGGGGGGCGGTGAGGTCGGAAAAGGATCGCGTGTTCATCGTCGTCTCCCAGGCAAAATCCAAGCCAGCCGAGTGTCAACCCTCGCCGGGCGAGGCCGGCGGCCCGGGTGGCGGCACGTCCGGGCGTCGAGCTACGGCGCGCTATCCGAAATTCGGAAAATGCCTCCTAAATGCATACAAAATAGGCATCTGAGTGTTAATAGGACACAAATATGGGCGAGGCTTGGCGCTTGCCCGCCGATTGCGCGCTAAAAAGGCGCAGCAGGGCAGGGCTTCGGCAGCGGAGCCCGTCGCGCGGCCGCTGGCACAGGGCTTGCTGAACTCCCTCGCGTCCATCCACGCAAGCCCAGCCAGGCCAAGGAGAGTGATCCTGATGACCAGCATGCCGGTTACGCGCCGCGCCGCGATCTTCGGTGCCGCGGCCACCGCCGCGAGCCTCGTGGCCCGAGAAGCCGAAGCCGCGCCTTTCACGGTGGGTTTCATCTATGTCGGCTCGACGAATGATTACGGCTACAACCAGTCCCACGCCGAGGGCGCGGCGGCGGTGCGCAAGCTCGCCGGTGTCAAGGTCGTCGAGCAGTCGCGCGTGCCGGAAACCGTCGCCTGCGACAATGCCATGGCCAGCATGATCCATCTCGACGGCGCCTCGCTGCTCTTTCCCACCTCCTTCGGCTATTTCGATCCCTATGTGCTGAAGGCCGCCAAGGCGAACAAAAGCGTCAACTTCATGCATTGCGGCGGCCTGTGGAGCCCGGGCGATCCGATCAACGCCCATTCCTATTTCGGCTATATCGACGAGGCGGTGTACGTCGCCGGCATCGTCGCCGGCCATATGACCAAGACCAAGAAGTTCGGCTTCGTCGCCGCCAAGCCGATCCCGCAGGTGCTCCGCAACATCAACGCCTTCACCCTGGCCGCGCAGTCGGTCGATCCGTCCATCACCACCAAGGTGATCTTCACCGGCGATT
The DNA here is from genome assembly GCF_054665095.1 of Acidisoma sp. C75. NCBI lineage: Bacteria > Pseudomonadati > Pseudomonadota > Alphaproteobacteria > Acetobacterales > Acidocellaceae > Acidisoma > Acidisoma sp. C75. The sequence continues at coordinate 4,434 of NZ_BAAFHD010000023.1, read as the reverse complement.
GGTTCATGCCGGTGCGCGAGGCGGACGCGACGAACAGCCTTGCCGATCAGGGCGTCGATGTCATCACCTGCCATGTCGATAGCCCCAAGGTGGTGATCGAGACGGCGGAGAAGCGTGGGCTCTTCACCTGCGGCTATCATACCGACCAGGCGCCGCTGGCGCCCAAGGGCTACCTCACCGGCGCGGAGTGGAACTGGACCTATCTCTATCCAAAATGGGTGGGCGAGATGCGCGCTGGCCAGACGCTGCCGAATTTCATCCGCGGCGGCTTTCGCGAGAACTTCGTCAAATCCTCGCCCTACAACGCCATCGTGCCGGCCTCGGTGCGGGCGCAGGCGGATGCGGTGCGCGATCAGTTCAAGGCAGGAACGTTCAGCATCTTCAAAGGGCCGATCAAGGACAATAAGGGCAATACCATCCTCGCCGCGGGCCAGGTTCTGGGCGAGCACGACAAGACGCTCGAGTCGATGAGCTATCTGGTGGCCGGCGTGACCGGCACGACAAGCTAGGCCGCCGCCGGTGCCCGCCCGTCTGCTCGGCTTCGTCGAGGCGGCGCTGGCGCCGCTGCTCGCGATCATCGCGACCCTCGTCATCTTTGCGGTGTTCCTCGGCGTCGCGGGCGTCAACCCTTTGCAGGCCTATGGGCTGATCTGGCTCGGCGCCTTCGGCTCCTGGTTCTCCTGGCAGAATACGCTCGTGCAGGCGGCACCTCTGCTGATGACGGGTCTTTGCATGGCGATCCCGGCGCAGATCGGCCTGGTGGTGATCGGCGGCGAGGGGGCCTTCGTGCTCGGCGGGCTTGCCGCGGTCGCGGCCGGCCTTGCCGCAGCGGGCGCCGGGCTGCCGCCCGTGCTCGCCGATCTCATCATGGCAATTGCCGGCATGGCGGCCGGCGGCTTGCTGATCGCTGCTTGCGGGGCGCTCCGCCAATGGCGCGGCGTCAATGAGACGATCTCGTCCCTGCTGCTCGCCTATATCGCGATCGCGGTGATGAACCAGCTTGTCGAAGGGCCGCTGCGCGATCCCGGCAGTCTCAACCGCCCCTCCACGCGCACGCTGCCGGATGCCGTCATGCTCGGCAATATCCCGGGCAGTTCGGTGCATGTCGGCCTCATTTTCGGCTTGCTCGCCTGCTTTGCCGCCTGGGCCTTCATCTTCCACACCCGTTATGGTTTCGCGGCCCGCATCGTCGGCGGCAATGCGCGGGCGGGGCGCGTCGCGGGCTTGCCGGTCACGCGGCTCGTGCTGCTCTTCTGCTCCCTGGCCGGCGCGGCGGCTGGCCTCGGCGGCATGGTGGAGGTGGCGGCGGTGCAGGGGGCGGCAAGCGCCGATCTCGCGACGGGCGCCGGCTATACCGGCATCCTCGCCGCCTTCCTCGCCCGGCAGAACCCGCTCGGGCTCATTCCGGTGGCGATTCTTCTCGGCGGGCTCGATGCGGCAGGTGGCTATCTGCAGCAGCAGCTCAACCTGCCGGACGCCACCATGCTCGTGCTGCGCGGCTTTCTCTTCATCATGCTGCTCGCCTTCGAATCCCTGCAGGGCCGGCTGCGGCTTGCCCCGCTGTTCCGCTTCAAACTCCGCGCATTGGCGCCAGGAGAATGACAATGGCCGCTGCGGCTCTGGGCTGGTGGGGGGTGCCGCTTGCGGTCTTCGCGGGCGCCATCCGCGTCTCGACGCCGTTTCTCTTCGTCAGCCTCGGTGAGGTCGTCACCGAGAAATCCGGCCGCATCAATCTCGGCCTCGAAGGCATCCTGGTGATGGGCGCGATGGCGGGCTATGCCACGAGCTATCTCACCGGCTCGCCTTGGCTCGGCGTGCTGGCGGCCGGCGCCGTCGGCGGCCTCCTCGGCCTTCTGCACGGCGCTATCTGCGGCCTGCCGCGGGTGAACGATATCGCCGTCGGCATCGCGCTGATGCTCTTCGGCACCGGCCTCGCCTTCTATCTCGGCAAGCCCTTCATTGAGCCCAAGGCGCCGAACCTGCCCTCCCTGCCGCTCGGCGCCTGGAGCAGCCTGCCGCAGGTGCGGGCCGCGCTCTCGGTCAATGCGCTGTTCTTCCTCGGCGTCGCCATGGTGCCGCTGCTCCGCTGGATGCTGGCCAATACCGGCCTCGGCCTCACCATTCGCATGGTGGGGGACAGTGCCGAGGCGGCGCGTGCCATGGGCTATAACGTCAACCGCGTGCGGCTCTGGGCCACCGCCTTCGGCGGCTTCATGGCCGGCATCGGCGGCAGCTTCCTCTCCCTCTCCTATCCCGGCAGCTGGAACGAAGGGCTCTCCTCCGGCCAGGGGATCACCGCCGTCGCGCTCGTCATCTTCGCGCGATGGAACCCGGTGGTCTGCCTCTGGGCCTCGCTGCTCTTCGGCGGGGCGAGCGCGCTCGGCCCCGCCTTGCAGTCCGTCGGCGTTACCCAGGGCTACTACCTCTTCAACGCCGCGCCCTACATCCTGACCCTGATCATCATGATCATCACCTGCGCCCCGGATCGCAGCCTGAAAGGCGCGCCCGGGGAACTCTCCATCACCAAGTGAGGCGAGCCAAGGCATGAACACCGTCCAGTCCGACCCCTATCCTTGGCCGTTCGACGGTCTTTGGGCGCCTGGCGATACGGCGCTGATGATCATCGACATGCAGACGGATTTTTGCGGCGTCGGCGGCTATGTCGATGCCATGGGCTACGATATCGCGCTGACCCGCGCACCGATCGGGCCGATCGGGCGGGTGCTGGCGGCGATGCGGGCGCGGGGCTTCACCATTATCCATACGCGGGAGGGACACCGGCCCGATCTCGCCGACCTGCCGGAGAACAAGCGCTGGCGCTCCCGCCGGATCGGCGCTGGCATCGGCGATGCCGGCCCCTGCGGCCGCATCCTGGTGCGCGGCGAACCCGGTTGGGAGATCATCCCGGAACTCGCCCCCGCACCGGGAGAGATCGTGCTCGACAAGCCGGGCAAGGGCAGCTTCTGCGCGACCGATCTTGAGCTGATCCTCCGCCTGCGCGGAATCCGCAACCTTATCCTCACCGGCATCACCACCGATGTCTGCGTGCATACGACGATGCGCGAAGCCAATGATCGTGGCTTCGAATGCCTGCTGCTTGCCGATTGCTGCGCGGCGACCGATCCCGCGAACCATGCCCAGGCCTTGCAGATGATCAAGATGCAGGGTGGCGTCTTCGGCGCGGTCGCCACATCCGAGCAGGTCCTGGCGGCGCTGTCATGACCGCGCCGTCGCTCGACGTCATTGGCATGACGAAGCGCTTCGGCGCGCTCACCGCCCTCGATCAGGTGTCGATCCGCGTCAAGGCAGGAACGGTCTTCGCGCTGCTGGGGGAGAACGGCGCCGGCAAATCCACCCTCGTCAAATGCATCATGGGCTTCTATCGCGCCGATGAGGGCGAGATGCTGCTCGACGGGCGGGAAGTCACGACCCGCAACCCGCGGGAGGCGCAGGCCCTCGGCATCGGCATGGTCTATCAGCACTTCACCCTGGTGCCGTCGATGACGGTGCTGGAGAACCTCACCATGGGGCGCGAGGCGCGGATTGGCCCGATCGACTGGCGCGCCGAGCGGGCGGCGCTTGCCGCCTTTCTCGAGACCATGCCCTTCACCGTGCCGATCGACCGGCCGGTGGCGAGCCTGGCGGCCGGGGAGAAGCAGAAGGCGGAGATCCTCAAGCAGCTCTGGCTCGGCTCCCGCTTCCTGATCCTCGATGAGCCGACCTCGGTGCTGACGCCGCACGAGGCGGACGAGATGCTCGGCCTGCTGCGCGGCATGGTGGAGGCGGGGCGGCTGACCGTCCTCATCATCACCCATAAGTTCCGCGAGGTGCGGGCCTTCGCGGACGAGGTGGCGGTGCTGCGCCACGGCAAGCTCGTCGGCACCGGCACGGTGGCGGAACTCGGCGTCGATGCCATGGCGCGGATGATGGTGGGGGAACGCGAAGCACGCGAGACAGCGGCGCGCGAGAGCATCCAGCCCGGCGCCGCGATCCTCGCCCTCGATGCCGTCTCCGCCCGGGATGATGCCGGCATGCCCGCCCTGCGCAGCGTTTCGCTCGCCGTGCGCAAGGGGGAGATCCTCGGCATCGCGGGGGTTTCCGGCAATGGGCAGACCGCCCTCGTCGAGGTGCTCGCCGGCCAGCGCCGCCACGAGGGGATGGTGCGGGTTCATGGCGAGCCCTATCGGGCGACGCGCGCCGAGATGCTGCGCCACAAGCTCGCCCTCCTGCCCGAGGAGCCGCTGCGCAATGCCTGCGTCGGCCGCATGACGGTCGCCGAGAACATCGCCTTCCGCAGCTTCGACCAGCCGCCCATCAGCGCAGGCGTGCGCCTTCGCCATCGGGCGCTGCAAGCGCATGCGGTCGATCTCATCGGCCGTTACCGGGTGCGCACGGCAGGCCCCGGGGCGCCGATCGCCTCGCTCTCGGGCGGCA
>NZ_BAAFHD010000022.1:0-6219 GCF_054665095.1 Acidisoma sp. C75 | reverse complement strand
GGAGCCGGCGGGTGCCGCCGTTACCTTCGCGGGGATCGCCTGCACCAGGGCGAGGAACACCGCCTCCGCGATACGCTGCGAGACTTCCGCAGCACAGCCCGAGACCGGGCGCGGATAGCGGGCATCGAGGAAGGTGCCTTCCGGCCGGGGGACGATGAGCGGCGCGAAGGCCCCGGCATTGAGCGGCACATCGGGAAAGACATGGCGCATGGCGAGATAGACGGAGGAGAGCGTCGTCGCGAAGACCGAGTTCATCGGCCCGCGGCAAGGCGGGCTCGATCGCGCGAAATCGAAGGTGATGCGCTCGCCCTCCTTGCGCATGCTGAGCGCGATGCGCAGCGGCTCATCGACGATGCCGTCGGAATCGACGAAAGCCTCGCTCTCATAGGAGCCATCCGGGATCGCCGCGATCTTGGCACGCATCAGCCGGGCGGCGCGGCCGCGCATCTCGGCGATCACCGCCGCCACCGTCTCGACCCCATGGCGGGCGATGAGTGCGGCGAGCCGCCGCTCCCCCACCTTGAGCGCCGAGACCTGCGCCTTGATATCGCCGATGCGCTGGTCCGCGACCCGGATATTGGACTGGATGATGGCGAGAATCTCCTCGTCCATCACGCCGCGCTTGAAGAGCTTGACGGGCGGCAGGCGCAGGCCCTCCTGCTCCACCTCCGTCGCATGGGCGGAGAAGCCCCCCGGTGTCATGCCGCCGGTATCCGGCCAGTGGCCGGTGTTCTGCAGCCAGCAGAGCAGCCGGCCCTCGTGGAAATAGGGCATGGCGAAGCGCACATCCATCAGATGCGTGCCGCCAAGATAGGGATCGTTGACGATGTAGATGTCGCCCGGCTGCGGCGCCGCCACGCGCCCTTCGCGGATGAGGCGGATGATCTCGCCGGTGGAATACTGCATGACGCCGACGAAGACCGGCAGCCCCAGCTCCCCTTGCGCGATGAGCGCGCCGGTTTCGGCATCGTAGATCCCGTCCGACCGGTCATCCGCTTCGGCGATGACGGGGGAGAAGGCGGCACGCGAGAAGGCGAGATCCATCTCGTTGCAGACCTGGGTGAGGCCGGCCTCGATCACCGCGAGGGTCAGCGGATCGCGCTCGCCCTCCGCCCGCAAGAGGGCTGCCGGCCGCATGCCCTCGGTCGTGATGCGCAGATTGCCGATGGCATCGACCTGCAGCGCCGCACCCGGTTCCAGGAAGATCGTGCTATCCGGCTGTTCGAGGATGGCGGGCCCGGTGAGGCTGCCGCCGAGCGGCAGCGCTTCCCGCGCATAGACCGGGCAATCGACCCAGGCGCCGCCCGTGAAAACCGGCCGGCGGCCGCGCCCGGCACCGGCCACCTCGGCCGCGCGCTGCGCCGGATCGAGCAGGCGGGCAACCGGGAATTCCTGCCGCTTGCCGATGACGGCGGTATGGAGATTGACGAGGCGGGCGCGGATTTCCGGCATGCGGATCTGAAACCGCGCGAAATAGGCTTCCTCGAACAGGTGCTGCAGCTCTTCCCGGGTGACCGCGCCATGCGGCAGATCGACGCGGATGAGATGCGTCTGCCCGGCGAACTGCATATCCGCCGCCTGGCGGATTTCGCTCCGCACGATCTCCCCCTGCTGGGCCGCGTTGATCGCCGTGCCGCGCGCCACCTGCTTGGCGAGGATGCGATGCACGCTGGCCATATCCACCGTATCGAGCGGCTGGTTGAGGGTATTGACGAAATCCTGCCGCAGATCGGCGACGAGGCAGCCGAGCGCGTTGGTGAGGCCCGGGCGGGCGGGGATCAGCACCGTCGGGATGCCGAGATCGGCGGCGAGCGCCACCGCATGCAGCGGCCCGGCGCCGCCGAAGGCGAAGAGGGTGAGATCGCGCGGATCCCGCCCGCGCGAGAGCGAGACCATGCGGATGGCGCCGGCCATATGGACATTGCCGAGCGCGATGACGGCAGCCGCCGCTTCCTCGACGCTGAGGCCGAGCGGGCGGGCGAGTGTCGCCTCGAAAATCTCCCGCACGCGGGCGATCGGCACCGCCGCCGCGCCGCCGATCGCGAGCTTGGCGGGATCGAGCCGGCCGAGGATGAGATTGGCATCCGTGACGGTGGGCCGCGTGCCACCGCGCCCGTAGCAGATGGGCCCGGGCGTAGAGCCCGCACTCTCCGGCCCCACCCGCAGCATGCCGGCATCGTCCAGCCAGGCGATGGAGCCGCCGCCCGCGCCGATCGTGCGCACATCGACCATCGGCACATGCACCGGCAGGCCGTATTCGATGGTGAGCTCGGCCGAAACCTCGGGCAGGCCGCCGCTGATGAGGGCGACATCGCTGGAGGTGCCGCCCATATCGTAGGTGACGGCATCGCCGATGCCGGATTGCGCGAGGGTGACGGCCGCCGCGATGACCCCGGAAGCCGGGCCGGACATGACGGTTTTGGCGGCCTCGCGCGCCGCGAGCGGTGCCGCGATGGTGCCGCCATTGCCGTTCATCACCAGCAGATCGTGGCGGAAGCCCTGGGCCTTGAGCCCGGCGCCGAGACGGTCGAGATAGCGATCCAGCACCGGCTGCACCGCGGCGTTGACCGAGGCGGTGGTGCCCCGCTCATACTCCCGATACTCGGAAAGCAGGGCATGGCCGAGGGTGATATAGGCATTGGGCCAGAGTTCCGCCGCGATCCGCCCGGCCGCCTGCTCATGCGCCGGATTGGCGTAGGAATGCAGGAAATGGATGACGAGCGCCTCGCAGCCGGCGGCGAGCAGGCGGGCCGCCGCTTCCCGCACCGCGGCCGTATCGAGCGGGGTGAGAACCTCGCCGCGGGCGCCCATCCGCTCCGCCACCTCGATCCTGAGATCGCGCGGGATCAGCGGCTCGAAGACGCCGAAGAGGCCATAGGGCTGCGGCCGGGTGCGGCGGCCGATTTCCAGCGTATCGCGAAAGCCCTGGGTGGTGATGAGGCCGACGCGGGCGACCTTGCGTTCGAGCACGGCATTGGTGGTGACGGTGGTGCCGTGGATGAGAAGATCGAGATCGGCGGGCGAGGCGCCGGCGGCGGCGATGCCGGCGAGCACGCCCTCGGCCTGGTTCGCGGAAGTGGAGGGCACCTTGGCGAAGCGAACCTGGCCGCCGGCGGCGCCCTCTTCGTAGAAGAGCACATCGGTGAAGGTTCCGCCGACATCGATACCAGCCACCCGCCGCGCCATCAGCTACCCCGGATCGTTTGTATGCAAATGATTAAAGCGGAAGGGCTCGGGGATGGGAAGGGAAAAGCGGCGGGCCAGCAAGGGGGCTGAAGGTTCGCGAAGACGCGAAAGCGCGGCCGCAGTTGCGGCTATCCTGAGGCATCGGCCAGCGAAGGATGCTGCCTAAATCTTTCTTTACTAGCCGGGTTAGTGTATCGAGATTGCGCATAAGAGGAGTGGTTAAGGCTATGTTTGTCAACGTCATTGCGAACTGCCACTGTTTACCGCTGGCGGAGACGCTCATGCTGGGTGCCAGGCGGGATCAAGGCCTGCGCGCGGATTTTATTGACTTGGTTTTCGTCGAGCATGAGCACATGACCACAAAGGTTGAGCGGCTGTTTGCAGATGAAAGCGACGATCCGGTCTTCTCGTTTCATCTGTCTGCGAACTTCGGAAGTTTGGAGACGGCGGCGCTGCGCGGAAGGCTCGGCAACAGGCTGCACATCTTCTCCAACCTGTATTTCTCCGGACTGCATCCGGATATCACCTATCTTGGCCGGATGGGTGATCGTAATGTCGGCTACTTCGGCGATTACCACAGCAAGTTGGCGCTGTTTGCCTTCGTGACGGGCCGAAGCGAGGAGGACTGCCTCGCGCTCTTCAATGGCAAGACCTACGAGTTGATCGGCTACTTCGATGCCTATGAGGCCTCCGCAAACGAACTGCTCGCACGGGATAATGTTTGCGACATCAAGTTCGGCCAGCAGTTTCTCGACATGGTGCGGCGCGGCCCCTGTCTCTACACGATCAATCATCCGAGCGGCGAGGTTTTTGTCGAACTAGCAGATGCCTTGGCCGCCCGAGCGGGAATTCCTTACGTCAAATTTCCGCCGAGCTTCGTGCAGAATCATCTCTCCACTAATTACATATGGCCTATCTACAACGAGATTGCCGAGCGGCACGGCCTTGCGTATCGCGTGCCGCAGAGCTTCATTCATGCGCAAGCTGGTAGCGCCAGATCTGATGATCTGGAAAGTTTTGTCCGCGGTTCCTACGCAGGCTACGCGACGGCGGACCGCAACGCTCTTCACGCCGAACTCACCAAATGGCCATTCTTCTCAGGCTATATGGAGACGCTTGGCTGATGGAGGAGTGATGGGGAGGAACTGACACCAGCACTCCTGCAGGAGGCTTTCGCGATTTACGCGAATTGGGGAAGCTTAAGGTCCGGGTTGATTTGGATGCTTCTTAGCCACGGCGCGGGAAGCCGCTTCAGCTTGCGACACGCTTATCGGCGGGGAGTTCGGCTTATGAGGGTGGCGCGTGGAAGAAGCTTCGCGCGGAGACAAAGTTACGCCTTCCGGGAAACCGGCGCAGTTTGGATGGGAACGGATCCAAAGTCACTGATCTGGCTTCTTGAAGTAAGGCAGTGGTTTTGACACATTCATAAAATAAAGATAAAAATCATTGTCTTTAACAGCGAAGCGTGTTTGCCATGAGTGCTGACTCGAGGAAGCTAACGTACTTAAATAGCCTTCGACGTACGGTGCGCGAACGCCATTCGACAAACTGGGGTGGTGCGTTCGATTTTGCGCAGGATCTCCACGCTCAGGGCGCTCTCGAAGACGCTGATGCGATTTACACCTACGTCGTGCAGTTGTTCCCCGATGAATTGTGGCCGGCGTATCACTGGGCTCTCTCCGCCTACTTGAATGGGCATCATGCGATGGCAGAACGCCGTGCTTACCGATTGCTGGATCGCTTTCCTTCCGAAGCGCCCCGAATACGAGACCTGCTTGGCGACATCGCAATGGATCAACGTGATTTTGACATTGCGATGAAGTCATTCGCGGTGGCGCTTGACGCTAATCCAGAGAGTCGCGATCTGATTCACAAACATGCTTTCGCGTCGATGTGCTGGAATTTATTCGGTTCGTTCGGCTTTGACTACCCTCGCACAGATTATGGCGTTCTTGTTATCAGCCTTGATACTGCATCTCCGCATTTTTGTCGCTTGCGAGCAAATCTGAACGAGATGGGCATTGAACCGCAGCATGTCCAAGGGGTGTGGGGTAAGCACTTGCCTTATGCATTGCTTGACGAAATCGCGCATGCGCATGAACCGCATGAACGCGGAACGCTCGGTTGCCTGCTTGCGCATGTTAATGCTTGGGAGGCGGCTCTCGAAAGCGATCACGAAGTGTGCCTCATCATGGAGGATGACGCATTGCCGATTGGCGTTCTGCCATCAAGTTTCCGAAGTCTCTCCCTCCCGGCGAACTTTGATGTGTGCTTCGCGAACGAACGCGCATGTTTTAAGGGTTCAAGCCGCGACTTTTACGAGGCCAAGGGGTTCGTGGCGAAAGACGTCCTTGAATCTCTTGCTACTTGGCCACTTGACCATTCGGCCCCTGGCGCCGACGGCTACTTTGTTTCCCGTAAGGGTGCTAAGCGGCTCTTGGAGCTTTTCAAACAAGGACTATCGCGCGGGGATGTGGATTGGTGGTTGGTGAGGCATTGCGTAGATCGCGAGAACTATCGGTTCTTACCTCCAGACTCAACTACCGCTGCGGTTCTAGGAAATGTCGAGGGTATCGAGGCTCCGGCGATCACGGCTTACAGCCTCTTCCCCCACATCGTTAAGACTGCGCCGCTGTATAGCATCAGGAACGAAAACAATGACGCATAAAGCGGTCATGGTCGCATCTGCTTGGCTTTGAGATTTTTCCCGGCCGAGTGCTGCATTTAGCCCTCTGAACCGCTCCCCGTTTCGACCGAACACCGGCGCTGACCGGAGGACCCAGGGATAGACCTGAGGCTATGCCTATGTCCGACACGTTTTCCCGCGTTGAGGTGATCACGGGTGTTGCCCGACGGAGGCGCTTCAGCACTGAGCAGAAGCTGGCGGTCGTCACGGAGGTATCCACCCGGTGAGTGCCGCCTTGTAATGTTGAATCCGGCTGGTGATCTGTATCCGCCCGGTGAGTGCCGCCTTGTAATGTTGAATCCGGCTGGTGATCTTAACGCCGCTCGTAAGAACGGCATTAAGGACGG
>NZ_BAAFHD010000021.1:0-7920 GCF_054665095.1 Acidisoma sp. C75 | reverse complement strand
GGCGTCACCTTCGATCGCGTCTATCCTGGCCACGACACCCATAACTGGTGGAGCTTCTTCTTCCCAGGCCTTTACCAAAGCTGGGAGCAATGGGCGCGCGACCCCGCCACCCGGCCGGTGCCGAACGATACGACCGTGCTTTCGCCTTATGTGGACGGCGTGACGGGCAAGATCATCGTGAGCTTCTTCCACACGCTCTGGACGGCCGACCGACGCGGCGTCGCCGGCGCCGTGGGCGCCGACCTAACCCTTGATCAGCTTGGCGATATCGTGCGCGGCGTACGGATCGAGCAGAGCGGGTTCGGCTTCCTCACGCTCTCCAACGGCACCGTGCTCGCGGCCCCGGCAGCGGGTGAGGCGATGCTCGGCATCGCTTCCGAGAGCGGCAGCGCGGCGGATCGCAGCCTCGGCCGCAGCAGCCAGTCCGCCATCGCCCATCTCGCTCTGCCGACCGCCCCCGGCATCACCACCCAGCAAGTGACGCTCGATGAGGGCGGCAGGCCGATGCGCGCCCTCGTGCTGCTCACCCGGCTCCGCGCGCTCAATATGTGGACCGGGCAGGGCGCGGTGAAGAAGGACGCGATGACCATCGGCTTCGTGGTGCCGGAGCGCGAGATCTATGCCTCGCTCTTCGCCACCCAGGCGACGATCGCGCGCGCCACCCGCAATATCACACTGTTCCAGATCGCGAGCCTCTGCCTCAGCCTCATCGTCGTGCTGCTCGCCGTTTTCAGCATCTCGAAGCGCATCACCGCGAGCCTTAGCCAGCTCGCCGGCGCCGCCCGGCGCCTACAGATGAAGGATTACACCGTCCGCGTCTCGATCCCCGAGCATGACGAGGTCGGCCAGCTCGGCATCGCCTTCAACCGCATGGCGGAGGAAATCCGCTATCACACGGAGAACCTCGAAAAGCTGGTTGCCGCCCGCACCGCGCAGCTCGCAGCCGCGAATGAGGAGATCCTCAGCCTCAACGAGCGATTGCAGAGCGAAAACCTGCGCCTCGGCGCCGAGCTTGATGTCGCGCAGCGTATCCAGATGATGATTCTGCCCAAGCCGGGCGAGCTCGTCGCCGTGCCGCATCTGGAGATCGCAACCTTCATGCATCCGGCCGAGGAGGTCGGCGGCGACTATTACGACGTGCTCCAGGTCGGCAACCGGGTGAAGATCGGCATCGGCGACGTGACGGGCCACGGGCTCGAAAGCGGCGTGCTGATGCTGATGGTGCAATCGGTTGCCCGCGCCCTGCAGGAACAGGGCGAAACCGACCCCTGCCGCTTCCTCGACGTTCTCAACCGCGCCATCTACAAGAATGTGCAGCGCACCGATCTCGACAAATACCTGACCCTCGCCTTTGTGGACTATGTGGGCGATCAGGTGACGCTGACGGGCCAGCACGAGGAAGTCATCATCCTGCATGCCGATGGCGAGATGGAATGCATCGATACCGAAAGCCTGGGCTTTCCGGTCGGGCTCGAAGAGGAGATCGGGCCCTTCATCGGCACGATGAACCTCCGCTTCGCGGCTGGCGATATCATGATCCTCCATACCGACGGGGTGACCGAGGCCGAAAGCCCGGCGGGCGAACTCTACGGCTTCACCCGTCTGACGGAGAGCGTAGCGCGGCATCGGGCGGGGGATGCCGAGCAGATCCTGCGCGGCCTCGTCGCCGATCTCATGGCGCATATCGGCAGCCAGCGCATCCATGACGATATCACCTTCGTGGTCCTCAAGCACAGGTAAGGCGATGAAACGGTGCTACGGCACGCTCGCGGAAGGATTCCCCGCCGAAGGGCAGATCGGGCTGAGGCTATGCGAAGGCCCGCTCGGCCTCGCCTGGGTGCATAGCGGTGCGACCGCCGAATTTCTCGCCGATATCTTTGCCCAGGAGGCGGCGCGCCAAGGCCTTGATGCGCTCAATGCCCGCCATAGCATCGCCTATCTCGCCAATGAGCTTCTCGAAAACGCCGTCAAGTTCCGCGCGCCGGGCGATGTTCGGGTGGCGGCCTCTCTGGCCGAGGGGCGGTTCCACTTCCGGGTGGAAAACCTCCTCGCCGCCGCCGCCGCCGCGCGGTTCGAGGCGCTGCTGGGGGAGATGCTGGCGGGCGACCCCGGCACCCTGCTGATCGAGCGGATCGAGGCGAACGCCGAAAATCCGGAGGCCGGAGGCTCCGGCCTCGGCATCCTGACACTGATGAATGACTACGGTGCCAGCCTCGGCTGGACCTTCGCGCCGTGGCCGGACGATCTCGTGGCTTTACGGACCGAGGCGGCGATGCCGCTCACCTGAGAAAGCCTCTGGCCATGGGCGTCGTCCGGTGAGATAGGAATGCTCGCCCGGGCGCTCCGAAAGACGATGGGGTAGTGGATATGGATATCAGAACGACCGAATACGCGGTGTGGAACGACGGGGCGGTCATTCATTTCGAAGGCACCATGCGCCTCTCGGGCGCGGCCGCCTATGCGCCGATCCAGAGCCTGATGGACGAGGTACTGGCCTCCGGGGCGAGCCTCTTGACCCTTGATCTCACGGGGCTCGAATTCCTCAACAGTTCGGGCATCAACCTGCTGGCGAAATTCACGATCGAGGTGCGCAAGCGGCCGGAGATCGCACTTGCCATCCGCGGCACCACGCGCATTCCCTGGCAATCGAAATCCCTTCCGAACCTCAAGAAGCTGCATCCGGCAGTGGATCTGACGATCGTCTGACCAACAACCAGGACGAGGCTGGCCACAGATGGGAACGACCACGCCGGAAGGGCCGCAGGATTTCCGCCGCCGAATAGCGCCGACGGAGGCCGAGGTCGGCGCGCTGATCGACGAGGTGCATGCCTTCGCCGACGAGGCGGGGTTGGAGCCGGGCCAGGCCTATCGCATCGCGCTCGCCGCAGAGGAACTCACCGTCAACATCCTCACCCACAGCACTGGCGTGCAGGATATCGCGCTCAGCATCCGCCCGGTCGCCACGGGCTGGCAATTGACGGTCGAGGATGACGGGGCGCCTTTCGATCCGCTGAGCCGGCCGCCGGCCGATACCGAGAGCGCGCTGGAAGAGCGTGCCGTCGGCGGGCTCGGCTTGCATCTGATCCTGCAATTTGCAAATGCGCTGGATTATCAGCGGGCCGGGGGGCACAACCGTCTCACCGCCGTCTTTGCAACCGGGCCGCGGCCAAAAGAGTGATGGAGAGACTGCGTGGAGATCAGCGAAACCGCTCTGCCGGGGCTTTACCTCGCGGTGGTGCAAGGCAGGCTTGATGGTAGCACCGCGGCCAAAGCCGAGGAGGCGCTTCTGCCGCTGCTCGGAACCGCCCGTGTCGTGCTCGATCTCGCAGCCGTCTCCTTCGTCAGCAGCGCCGGGCTGCGCGTGCTGTTGAAAGCCGCCAAGCTTGCCAAATCCTCCGGTACCGCTTTCGTGATCTGCGGCATGCAGCCGACGGTGCGCGAGGTTTACGAGATCAGCGGCTTCGACCGGATCATCGAAGCGCATCCTGGCCGCGCCGAGGCGCTCGCCCGCTTCGCCTGAGGCCAGCCTCGTTTCCCCGAGGGCGCGCCATCCGCGCGCCATGGACCGGGGGGAATAACGCCGCGGGTGACGCGGAAGACGTGCCGCCGGGATACTACTCCGCCTCCAGCCGCCGCTGTGCCTGGCTCAGATCCGTCACCAGTCGGCGGCCGAGCCAGATGCAGCGCTCGAACAGAATGGTCATGCGGAAGAGCGCATCCTGCACCGCCGGCGGCGCGTCGGGATTGGCGGCGAGTCGCATGCGCAACTCCTCCATCAGCCGGTCCCGATGTCCTAGTAGGTCAAGGGCGAGCGATGGGTCATCACGGCCGAGGCTTTCCGCGTGGCCGGCCGCCACCGTCATCAGGGTATGGAGGGATTCGACGAGATGGCCCGCCGTCGGGATGCTCGCCGCCGCGGGCACGAGGCCTGTCAACTCCGCGAGGTTGGTGTGCAGGTCTGCCGCATGATTGGCGGCATCCTCCAGCAGCAGGATGGCGGCGACCTCGGTGCGCTGCGGGCGGCTATCCAGCACCTCGCGCAGATAGACCTGGATACTCCGCGCGAGCGTGACGCCGGAACTGCGCAGCAGTTCAGCCGGCGGCGCATTGTCCTCGGGCTCCGCGAGGACGTAGTTGAGGACACCGGGCAGCCGCTCGCAGAGCCGGGCGATTTCGCGAAAGGCAAGGTCGATCGCGGCCGGCGGGTCTTTGATCGCCTCGCGCAACAGAAAGACCGGATGGGCGAGCGTCTTCAGCGGATCGCCGGGCGCGAAACGGAGAAAGAGACGGGTGATCGGCCCTTGCGCGAGGGCGGCGAGCAGCGCGCCGATGATCTGGGCGATCGCGAAGAGGATGGCGATCTGGCCGGGCAGGCTGTGGCCCATGAAGGGGATAATCGCCGTACGCTCGGCCACGGAACCAGCCGCCCAGACTGCGAAAGCCGCTAAAAACAGGGTGCCGATCGTCTTCTGCACCGCTTGGAAGAGGAAAATGAGGCGGCTGTCCCCGCTTTCTTGGGGGATGGCGAGGAGATTGTTGAGGATGGCGCCGCCATTGGCCCCGGCGATGAGCGGCAGGGCAGCCGTCGGCGTCAACAATCCGGCGCCGATCGCCGCGACCGCGACCGCCGTCGTCACTGTCGAGGATTGCGCGGCGAAGGAAAAGGCAGCGCCGACCAAAGCGAGCAGCACCGGCGCGTGCAGCACCGCATGCACCCCGCCATGGCCCATGATATCGCCCCGCAGCTCGGCGATCGTTCCCGAAACGATATCGAGACCGAGCAGCACGAAGGCGAGCGCCAGCAGCGCTTCGAGGCTGTGGCGCATACGGTCCTTCTCGGCGAGCTTGATATAGATCGCGATGCCGACCAGCCCGATGACAATCTTGGCGGCGAGCCCGGTATCAATCGCCACCAGGAGCGGCAGCATCGCGGTGCCGACATTGGACCAGGCGGCCGCGGTCAGCGCCTGCCGTCCCGGCAGCACACCACTGCGCAGGAAGCCGACGAGAATCCAGGAAACCGCATTTGAACTCTGCGTCAGCAGGCCGGCGAGCGTGCCACTGACGGCGGTGCTGACAGGCCCGCTCAGTGCCCAGGCAAAGAGCTTGCGCGCGCGGCGGCCGACGAGCGGCACCAGATTGGCTGAAAGCGCCCGGATGCCGACGAAGAAGAGGCCAAGGCCGCTGAGAAAGGTGGCGATCAGTTCCATAGGACACACCCGGCCGTGCCGGGCGATGCAAGGCGACAGGAAGGGCAGGCGGCGGGCAGGAAGAGGATCATGGAGAGTTCGCCGGTACGTCGCGGGGGAGAAGCCTTATGCCGTATAATGCTGCGGATGCTAAGCTCCGGCGGGGGCGATTAACGCTTGTCCGAAACATTTCCTCGCTGCCACCGCCTCAGGCAACAGCCGACGCGGATCCATCGCCCCTCCGGCGGCCTCGGGTCATGCACCTGATGTCTTGCAGCTCAACGAGGTTTGGCGCGCCGGACAAGACGCCGCGATGCCGGCATGGGCTCAGCCCATCCGCCTCTCCAGTAGGCCGAGGCTGGCGGCGTCGAGGGCATGACATCCGACAGCGGCAAGGGTGCTCAGCGTCGTGAACTGCCGCCGATACGCCAGACCAGGCGCTTAACATAATATCTCTACTGCGGCCTTGGATGGAGGCCAACGATGAGAATGCACCACCGCCTGGCCTCCACCGCGGCGCAGGACCGATCCCCCGGCCCCGGAAAGCTGACGCACCGGGTTCTACCTGCGTCATGAGTCTCACCGCCCATCGTCCGCAACCGCGCCATTATTGAAGATTCAACTTGCCTGCCGGGTGATCGCGCTTTACCCGGCATGCTCAGCCGCTCATTGACCTTACATTCCCCGCATCATCATCTCTCGGGCTATTTTGTTTTGATGACGCATGCCATGGGCGGCGCGTTAACGCTCCCTTAATTTCTGCTTGACCCTTCACCTCCCCCACCCCTAGTCTCAAGGCCTATGTTGTGAGGGGTGCGTATCCTCGGCACGCCGCCACTCTGGCTTGTCATCAGCCCCGAGCTTCGCCTGAGGAGGGTTTGCGTGCCTGATTCCTTCGCGCTCGATACCCCTCTGCCTGATGCGACCGTTCTCTCTGCCGCGTTAGAGCCAGAAACCGACCCGCTCATTGCTTCCTCATCCTCTGCCGGCGCATTGGCGCAGCCGCCGCAACCCGGGACCAACCCCTACCCCGACCATGCCCCGCGCCCCGTGCAGCAAGGGCCGCTCGATATCCGCTACGATTTCAACGACGGCGCGCGGGTTCAGCTTCCCCGGCGCGAAGATCTGCGCTGGCGGATCACGCTGCGCGATCTCGATACCGGAAATATCCTCTTCCAAAGCGCCAATCATGGCGCGATGGTCTCCTCCTCCAAGAAGTTCTTCGTCCGCTTCGGCATCGAAGTAGCGACCCTAGATGCAGAAGACAAGGAAACGCCGGTCTTCAGGCATGATTATGATGCGCGCGGGCGCGAGGTGCTCATCCTCTTCCCGGTTGGCACCCTGGGCGACAGCCTCGCCTGGTTTCCCTACGCTGACAAATTTGCCCGTGACCATGGCGCGCAGGTCATCTGCGGCATGTCCGGCCTCATTAGCCCCCTGCTCGTGCAAGCCTACTCGCATATCACCTTCATGACGCATGAGGAGATCACCGCCGGGCGCGTGGCCGAGCGTGTTTATGCAACCTATCGCATTGGCCTGTTCTTCGATGACACGGCAAATGTCTTTCAGCCGACCGACTTCCGCCATGTCGGCCTGCATCGCACCGCCGCCTATATCCTCGGCGTCGATCCCGCGGAAAGCCCGGCGACGCTGCAATTCGAGGATCCCGGCCCGCCGATCGCCGAGCCATACATCTGCATCGCGGTGCAAAGCTCGACCCAGTGCAAATACTGGAATAACCCGCAAGGCTGGCACGACGTCATCGCCTTCCTCAAGGATCGCGGCTATCGGGTGATTTGCATCGACCAGAAGAAGGTGCACGGCAGCGGCATGGTGTGGAACCACCTACCGCACGGTGCGGAAGATCAGACCGGCGACCGGCCCCTCGCGGAACGGGCGCGCTGGCTGCGCCATGCCGCGGCCTTCATCGGGCTGAGCAGCGGGCTTTCCTGGCTCGCCTGGAGCACCGGAACCCCGGTTGTGATGATCAGCGGCTTCACCCATCCCACCAATGAATTCGCCACCCCCTATCGCGTGATCAACTGGCATACCTGCAATAGCTGCTGGAACGATCCCAAGGAACGTTTCGATCATAAGGATTTTCTCTGGTGCCCTCGCCATGCTGGAACCGAGCGCCAGTTCGAATGCACCCGGCTGATCACCAGTGCGCATGTGATCCGCGCCATCGCGCGGATTCCAGCATTCGCCGCAAAGGCAGATCCCTCTACTGAACCACTAGCGCCAGCGCATTAGCCCGAGCAGGTTATCCCCGGCGGCGCTTCCTGTGACACGCGGCTCTACAGGATCTGCGAGCTTGCAAAACACAAACTTACTCCGCGCCTCACGCCGCGGCCGCTCGCAGTAGCGCCGCCGCTTCCTCACGCCCCAGGGCCGGCGGCCTCGTGCAGCGCGTCGTCAACTCAATGAAGCGGCCTTCCTCCCCCGAGCGCAGGATCGCCGTCATGACGTCGATCGCGTGCAGCGCGCGGTCGATCGAGCAACGCGGCTCGCGCCCCTCGATCAGCGCCTGCGCCATATCGGCGAGGCCCGCCGTGCGGTAGTTTGCCACCATGCCGCCTTCGCTCTTCTGGTTCGGAAGCCCAAGCGGATGCCCCCAATCGCCAAGCGGCGACATCGCCGCTCCGCGCCGGCCGATCTTCACCGTACCGCCGAAGAAGTTGGGATCGGGCAGAAAGACAGAGCCCTCCGTGCCGTAGAGTTCCATCGGCGC
>NZ_BAAFHD010000020.1:0-11383 GCF_054665095.1 Acidisoma sp. C75 | reverse complement strand
GGTTGGCGCCCTTGCCGCCACGGCCGACCGCGAAGCGGGTCGCCTCCAGCGTCTCGCCCGCGCGGGGCATGCGCGCGCCATAGGTGATGAGGTCGGTCATCGTGCTGCCGATGACGGCGATACGGGCCATGCTCAATAACTCCCGGCCGCGACGCGGCTCTCTCCAATGATCGCGAGGCCGGAGGAGGTGCCGATGCGGGTGGCGCCGGCGGCGATCATCGCTTCCGCCGCCTCTCGCGTGCGCACGCCGCCCGAGGCTTTGACGCCCATCGCCGGGCCCACCGCCGCGCGCATCAGCGCGATATCCTCGACCGTCGCGCCGCCGCCGCCATAACCCGTCGCGGTCTTGACGAAATCGGCTCCCGCCTCCTTGGCGAGGCGGCAGGCGATACGCTTCTCCTCGTCGGTCAGCATCGCGGTTTCGATGATGACCTTCAGAACGCCACCCCGGGCCGCCGCCCGCACCACTGCGATATCGGCCCGCACCGCATCCAGCCGGCCATCCTTCAGCGCGCCGATCGCGATCACCATGTCGATCTCCTGCGCGCCATCGGCGATCGCCTGGGCGGTTTCGGCCGCCTTCGCCGCGGGGGTCGTCGCGCCGAAGGGAAAGCCGACGACGGAGCAGGCGCGGACGCCGCTGCCGGCGAGCGCCTTGGCGACGAGCGCGACATGGATCGGATTGACGCAGACGGCGCGAAAGCCGAAGCGCCGCGCCTCGTCGCAAAAGGCCGCAACCTCGGCTTCCCGGGCGTCGGGCTTGAGGATCGTATGATCGATCAGCGCCGCCAGAGGATGCGCGCGGGCTGCCGGTTCCGTTCCACTCATCGTTTCCCCCTGACCCTCTTGCGGGCCTTGCTGGGCGGCGGCTTGCGCCGCGGCCGGCATCCCTCTCCGAATAGAGCGGGCAGCAAGCGCAATCGGCTGCGGGCTGTCAACCGCCCGTCCGGCGGGCCCAGACCACTTGCAATTAATTGCAGAAACTTGTTTCACTGCGACGGGAGGCGCGCGCAACAAAGCGCGAAGCAAGGAAGCGGGCCGATGCAGACGAGAATGACCACCGCCGAACGGCGCGGCTATCAGCAGATCTGCACCGCGGAAGGCCGCATGCTCGTGGTCGCGGCTGATCAGCGCGGCGGCATGCGCAAGCTGCTCGCCGCGGATGCGGCGGCGGAAGCCGCCATCACCCCCGCCATGCTGGGGCGGGTGAAGGGCGATATCACCCGCTACCTCGCCAATGTCGCGGCGTCCTGCATCCTGCTCGATCCGCACTGCGCCGTCCCCGGCGTCGTCGAACAGGGCATCCTCGGGCGTTCCACCGGGCTGCTCATCGGGCTCGACGAGTCGGGCTGGGATCGCTCGCCCGAGGGGTTCCGGCTGTCGAAGCTCTGCCCGGGCGTCGATGCCCGGCGGGTGCGGGCCTTGGGCGGCACCGGCGCCAAGCTCATGGTCTATCTCCGGCCCGACAGGCCGGCCGCCAATGCCCACAACCTGCGGCTGATCGAGGCCACTATCGCCGATTTCGCGCGAGAGGATCTGCTCCTCGTCGTCGAGATCCTGCCCTATGCGCTGGAGGGCGAGGCGGCGGAGGATTACGCCGCGCGCTTCCCCAGCCTGGTGGTGGATTGCGCGCGCATCGCGCTTGCGCAAGGGGCCAAGGTGCTGAAGATGCCCTATCCGGGATCGGGGGAGGCTTGCGCCGCCATCACCGCGCTCTGCGGTGGCACCGTGCCCTGGGCGGTGCTTTCCGCCGGCGTCGATCATGAGACCTTCATCGATCAGGTGAAAGTCGCCATGATGCACGGCGCCTCGGGCATCATCGCCGGGCGTTCGCTCTGGAAGGATTGCATCACGCTCGATCCCACCACCACCGCAGAGCGGCTGACGACGCTCGCCGTGCCGCGCCTGCGGGCCCTGGCCGAGGCCGTGCGCGCCGCCGGCAGCGGTGCCCGGCCCACCATGGCGGCGGCCTGAGGCCAGGGTGCCGGGCATGCTGGGCGGCAGGGCAAGCTCCGGGGCGATCGGCATCGATATCGGCGGCACCAATCTGCGGGCGGGGCTCGTCGATGCCGCGGGGCAGCTCCGCGCCCGTCGGCAGGAGCCGGTCCGGCCGGAGCGGGAGGCTTTCGCCGCCCGGCTCGTCGATCTCGTCCGCGCGCTCGATCCTTCCGGTCTGCGGCCGGTCGGGATCGGCCTGCCGGGCCGGGTCGATCCGCATCGCAATCGGCCAGTTTCGGCCGGCTTCCTCGATATCGCCGATCTGCCGCTGGCCGAGATGCTGCAAGGCGCGGCCGGCCGGGCGGTGATCCTGGAGAACGACGCCGCCATGGCGCTGCGGGCGGAGCTTGCCGTGGGTGCGGCGCGCGGGCTCGGCAATGTCGCGCTGATGACGATCGGCACCGGTATCGGCGGCGCCGTGGCGCTCGGCGGGGAGATTCTGCATGGCCATGCCTTTGCCGGTCAGTTCGGCCATATCACGGTGCAGGCGGGCGGCGGGCCGGCCTGCAAATGCGGCCGCCAGGGCTGCGTCGAAACGCTCAGCTCCGGCACCGCCCTCGGCCGGCTAATGGCGGAGGCAGGGCTGCCGCCGGGCGTGAAGGCAGAGGCGCTGCTCGCGGCCGCGGCGCGGGGAGAGGGGGCGGCACGGGCGCTCCTTGCCCGCTGGGCGGCGCCGCTCCGGGCCGCGATCGAAACCCTCATCGCTGCCTTCGATCCCGAGATCATCCTGCTCGGGGGTGGCTTGGGTGCCGAAGCCGCCGCCGCCCTCGCCTATGCCCCCTTCGCGTCGGACTGGTTCCAGCGCCCGGTGCGCGCGGCCGCGCTTGGCTCGGATGCGGGGCTGATCGGCGCCGGGCTCGCCGCCCTCCTGGCGGAAGCGAAGGCGCCGCCCGCTTCGCCGCCGGCTTCCGCCCTCGCCCGATGCTGAGGCAGGCGGTCCTCGTCAACGGTGTGCCGGCCAGCGGCAAGAGCAGCATCGCGGCCGCGCTCGCGCGTGAACTCGGCCTGCCGCTTCTCGCGCTCGATACGGTGAAGGAGGCGCTGTTTGCCGAGCTCGGCACGGGCGACCGGCTGTACAACCGCCGCATGGGCCGCGCGAGCTTCGCCGCCATCTGGGCGCTTGTCGCCGCCTTTCCGCCTGGGGCCGGCGTCATCGTCGATGCCTGGTTCGGCTTCCAGCCGGTGGATTTCATCGCGGGCCATATCGCCGGCGCCGGGGCGGCGATCGCTTGCGAAATCTGGTGCCACGCGCCGCCAGCGGAGATCGGCCGACGCTATCGCGAACGCGCCGAGCACCGCCATGCCGGCCATCTCGGCGCGGATTACGCGCCGGAGCTTGAAGCGCTGGCTGCCCGTGCCAGGCCGCTCGGCCTCGGCCCCGTGCTGCCGATCGACACCATTGGGCCTGCGGATCTGGCGGCACTCGCCGCGGCGGTCGCATCCCGCCTCGCCGCGGCGCGGGGCTAGCGAGGCCGCTCTCCGGCGCGGCGGTGTAGCGCCTTCGGGGGAAGATCCGCACTGGCGCCGCGGCAGGCCTGAAAATCACGGAGACACCGGCCGGCGGAGGGATTATCGGAGAGCGAGCCTCTCGGCGCGCCCGGAATCGCGCGCTGCCCCGCATGGAGACCGGCTTGCCGACACCCCCCGCCACCGACCGCGCCAGCCAGACCCTGCTCTACGCCGTCGCCCGCATGCATTATCTCGACGATCTCTCGCAGATCGAAATCGCCCGCCGGCTCGATCTTTCGGCCGCCACCGTCTCCCGCCTGCTGCGCCGCGCGCGGGATGAGGGGATCGTGCGGATCGAGGTGCGGGCGCCGGAAAAGGCCGCGGATCTCGCGCAGACGCTGCGCCGCGCGCTCGGCCTCAAGCGCGCCGGCGTGGTGGCGGCGCCGGAGGCGACGGTGCTCGCCGCCCTCGCCGGGCCGCTCGGCACCATGCTGCGCGAGGCCGCGCCTCCGCCCGGATCGGTGCTGGCGCTCGGCTGGGGCCGCGCGGTGCGGGAGGCGATCCGCGCCGGCCTGCCGCCTTTGCCGGGGCTGATCACGGTGCCGATGACGGGGGGGATGCAGCAAGCGGCACCGCATTTCCAGATCAACGAGTTCGTCCGTCTGGCGGCCGAGCAGATCGGCGGCACGCCGCGCTTCCTGCATGTGCCGGAACTGCCATCCGCCGAAAGCCGCGCTGCCTTTCTCGCCGATGGGGCGATCGGTGATTGCATCGCGCTCTGGGACAGGCTGGCGCTCGCCATCGTCGGGATCGGCCTGCCGCACCGGATCGATCCCGTGCATGCCGCTGCCGCGACGCAGGGGGAACGGGTGCTAAGCGATGCGGCGGGGGACGTGATCCGCCACTATTTCGCGGCGGATGGCACCATCATCCCCTGGGATGGAGAGGAGCGGCGGATCGCGGTGAGCCTCGCGCAGATCCGCCGCATTCCGCTCGTCATCGGGCTCGCCGCCTCCCCCGCCAAGGCGGGCGCCATCGTCGGCGCGGTGCGTGCCGGCCTCATCAACGCCTTGGTGACGGATACGGCGACGGCGGAAGCGATCCTGCTGCGCCTGCCGCCTGGCCCCCTCAGTGATTGATCTCCTCAAGCGCGCGGCCGAGCGTCGGCGGGCCGAAGACGCCGATTGAGACGATGCCCACCACCATCGCCGCGCCGATGAAGATCGCGACACCTGGAACGCCGTAGCGGTGCAGTAGCACGCCGATGACGAGGCCCGCGAAAGCGGCGGCGAGCCTGCTCCAGGAATAGACGAAGCCGACCGCCTGGCCACGGATGCGGGTGGGGTAAAGCTCTGCCTGGTAGCCGTGATAGGCAAAGGACATGATGTTCGCGGCAAGGGTGAAGGCCACCCCGAGCAGGATCAGGACCGCCGGATTGCTGGCGATCGCGAACAGCGCCATGGCGATGCCCATGACGATGAGGCCGAGCACGATCTGGGTCCGCCGCTCCAGCTTGTCGGCGAAGAGCGCGCCGATCAGCGGCCCGATCGGATTGGCGATCGCGATGATGAAGGAATATTCGAGGCTATGGGTCAGCGTGATGCCGCGCGCGATGAGCAGGCTCGGCACCCAGGCGGCGAAGCCGTAGAAGCCGATCACCTGGGCCGCGTTGAAGACGGAGAGCACGATGGTGCGCTTGAGATAGGCGGGGCTGAAGATCTCGCGGAAGCGGCCACGCTGATGCGCTTCCTCGGTGACGGGCAGCGGCGCCGGCAGCGGCCGGCCGAGATCGGCCGTGACCCGCCGCTCCAGCATCGCGGTGATGCGCTCCGCTTCGTCGAGCCGGCCCGTCATGCCGAGCCAGCGCGGGCTCTCCGGCAGCCGCGCGATCGGCAGGACGATCGCGAGCGCGCCGGCCGCGCCGATGAGCACCACCCAGCGCCAGCCGGCAAGGCCCAGCGGATGCAGGGGTACCAGCAGCCAGGCGAGCAGCGCCACGATCGGCACGGCGCAGAAGGTGATGAACTGGTTGATGGAGAAGGCGCGGCCGCGGCCGCGCGGCGGCATGATCTCGGAGATATAGGTATCGATGGTGACAAGCTGCACGCCGAAGCCAAAGCTCGCGATGAAGCGCCAGATATTGACGGCTTCGCCGCTCGACTGAAAGGCCATGATGGCGGTGCAGATGCCGTACCAGATCAGGGAGGCGAGGAAGACCGGCTTGCGTCCGAACCGGTCCACCGCGCGGGCGAAAATGATGACGCCGAACCACAGGCCCGCGAAGGTCGAGAACACAAAGGTGCCGAAGCCTGAGACGGCGATGACGTGCAAGGAGGCGAAGAAGCCGAGCGATGCGGGCTTGAAGAGGCCCGATTTGATGAGGCCGGGCGCGACGTAGCCGGTGAAGAATAGATCGTAGAACTCGAAGACGCCGCCTAAGGAGGCGAGGATGACGAGGCCCCAGATGGTGCGCGTCGCCGGCAGGCGGTTGAGGCGCGCGGCGATATCCGCGGCAGGAGTTGTGGCCATTTCCATCCCTCTATCGTTGTGCTGGCCCGGCGCTATACGGCGCCGGCGCGGCTTCGATTCGCCAAGATGTGGCAGATTTCGTGCGGTTTGGCACGGGGGAGGGAGCGGGCCAGCCCCGGTGCCCTGCTCGCTGCCCGCATGATCGGGATAGCGGCGGTCAAAGCCCGATCCAGGCATCCTGCGCATAGTCGAAATAGCGATCGACCCGCGCGCCGTTCCAACGGTATTTCAGGTGCCGTTCCTGATGCGGGATGCCGATCGCGCTCGCGCGGAAGGCGCCGATGCATTCCGCGCCCGGGCGCCGGACGCTCGGATAGACCACGCCATTCGCGCCCTCTTCGCGGAGGGCGCGGCCATAGGCCTGGGCCGCGGCGTAGCGCTCAGGGTCCAGCACGGCGCGGCGCTCCGCCTCCGGCAAAGCCGCGACGTCTTCGAACGCGGCATCGACGGGCCCGACGAGCGCGCGGAAATCCTCACTGCGCGGCGGATCCTCGCTGTCCCGCGCCAGGGTTTCGAAGTGATAGACGGTTTCGGCGATCGCCGTCGCCAAGGTATCGGCAGCGTAATAGACGCCGAAGCTGCCATCGCCGAAGCGCGAGCCCTGGCGATTGATATGGGTGAAGGCGGCCATCACGTAGCTGGCACCCGGTCCGCTCACCCGTTCCTCCGGAGGGACGAGGGCGATCTCGCCCACCTCGTCCCGCAGGCGCGGATTGGTCAGCTGTTCGAGCGCCACCAGGGCATCCCAGGCTGCGGGATCGGCGGTTACCCGCTCGAAGAGGCGGATCGGCGGATAGCGGGAAGCGATGATGCGCCAGGCCTGCGGCCAGTCGATCCGGCGGCTGGGCAAGGCTCAGCTCCAGGGGGCGCGGGCGGCATCGAGATAGGCGCGCACAGCGGCGAGATCCGTCACGTCGCCGGCGCGCATGCGGGCCAGCGGCGTCTGGCCGCCGAAGGCGCGGTTGGGTCGCCTGATCCAGCCATCCGCGAGATGCGCATCGGAGTAGAGCAGTTCCAGCGCCTTGAAGATTCCGGCGACGTAACCGATGCGCCGCAGCGTATCCATCGGCACGCGCACCGCGTTGCCTGCGCGCCAGGCGTAGAAGGTGCGCTCGGCCGGGCTGCCGAGAATGGTGCGGCATTCCTCGGCACTGAGGCCCCAGGCGGCGGCGATGGCGAAGAAGCCGCGGAGCGCGGCGGCGGGGTTGATCGGCTGAGGTGGCGCTGGCGCCGTTTCACGCGCTTGGAGCATGAGCAGTTTCCTTTATGCATAAATTATGCGTGTTCATGCAAATTTGCAAGAGAGCGATGGCCGCCGCATCTCCCGCGGGTCGTGTGCTTTACCCGAGCGCGAGACCAAGCCCCGCCAGGGCGGAGCATGACACTACGAGCAGCGGCGGCGCCTGCCAGGCGACAAGGAGGACGAAGCCTGCCGCCGCCACCGCGAAATCCGCCGGGGCTCGCACCGCGCTTGTCCAGACCGGGTTATAGAGCGCGGCGCCGAGCAGGCCGACGACGGCGGCATTGGTTCCCTGCATCATCGCTCGTGCGCCCGGCCGGGCCCTGATCGCGTGCCAGAAGGGCAGGGCGCCGAGCAGGCAGAGGAGGCCGGGCAGGAAGATCGCGACGAGGGCGAGGCAGGCGCCGGCTGCCCCGCCATGGCCGGCGATCGCACCGAGATAGGCCGCGAAGGTGAAGAGCGGGCCCGGCACCGCCTGCGCGAAGCCATAGCCTGCGAGAAAAGCATCGTTCGTCACCCAACCGCTGTTGACCACGGCATCGTGCAGCAGCGGCAGCACTACATGGCCGCCCCCGAAGACGAGCGCGCCGGCACGATAGATGGCTTCGAACAGGGCGAGCGCGCCCGCCCGGGCGGGCAGGAAGGACAGCGCCAGCAGGGTGGCGAACAGCCCGAGGCAGAACCCGGCGAAACGCCGCGAGACCGGCGGCGAAACATCCCCGCCCAGCACCTGCGGCGGCGCGCGACAGAAGAGCCGGCCCGCGAGCCCGCCTGCCAGGATGAGGCCGATCTGCAAGGCGGGCCAGGGGATCAGCACCGTCAGGCCCAGGGCGAGGAGTGCGATGCTGGCGCGCGCCCGATCCGGGCAAAGGCTGCGCGCCATGCCGAGCACCGCCTGCGCCACGATGGCGACCGCCGCGAGTTTGAGCCCGTGCAGCAGGCCAAGCCCCGCAGCCGACCGAGTGAGGCTGCCGGCGCCATAGGCGAACAGGATCATCAGCAGTGCGGAGGGCAAGGTGAAGCCGAGCCAGGCGGCAAGCCCGCCGATCAGCCCGCCGCGGAGAAGGCCGATGCCGAAGCCGGTCTGGCTCGAAGCCGGGCCGGGCAGGAACTGGGCGAGAGCGACGAGATCGCCATAGGCGCTTTCGCTCAGCCAACGCCGCCGGGTGACGAATTCGGCGCGGAAATAGCCGAGATGTGCGATCGGGCCGCCGAAGCTGGTGCAGCCGAGGCGGAGAAAGACGAGAAGGATGCTCAGTGGCGGGTCCGCTGCCCGCGGCTCGGCTGGCGGGGGTACGCCGTCGGGGAGGTGCTCCGGCTCTTCGGGCATCGCGCGTTCTTATGCGAATGCCGGGGAGCAGGCAATTGCAACCGGCACTGCCATCTCAATCTCTCAATAGATATTGAGATACATATGAATGAACAGGCCGCGCTTTCCGCCTTCGCCGCGCTCGCCCAGGAGACGCGGCTCAAGATCCTCCGCCTGCTGGTCGCGGCGGAACCCGAGGGCCTTGCCGCCGGAATGATCGGGGAGCGGCTGGGGGCGGGCTCTTCCCGTCTTTCCTTCCATCTTGCCCATCTCGAACAGGCCGGGCTCGTCCGCTCCCGGCGGGAGGGCCGGTCCATCCGCTATCGGGCGGAGGTCGCGGCGCTGTCCGGCCTCATCGCCTTCCTGATGCAGGATTGCTGCGCCGGGCGGCCGGAGATCTGCGCCTCCGCGTGGCAGGCCCTGGGTGCGGGCACGACCGTGGGCGCCACCTGCGGCGGCGCCACCGCCCAGCCGGTTCCATCTCCCGGCACCTCCGCCGGCCCGCTCTCCTGCCCTCCATCCGCACGGTGAACAGAGCATGCCCGTCACCATCTATCACAACCCCGCCTGCGGCACGTCCCGCAACGTCCTTGGCCTCATCCGCAACAGCGGCGAGGAGCCGCGCATCATCGAATATCTCAAGACCCCGCCGAGTCGGGCCGACCTCGCCGCGCTCATCGCCCGCATGGGGGTGCCGGTGCGTGCCGTGCTGCGCGAGAAGGGCACGCCCTATCGGGAACTTGGCCTTGATGACCCGGCGCTCTCCGATGCCGCGCTCCTCGATGCGATGATCGCCCACCCGATCCTGATCAACCGCCCGATCGTCGAAACCAGCCTCGGTGTACGGCTGTGCCGGCCTTCGGAGACCGTGCTCGCTATCCTGCCGAACCCGCAGCGTGGCCCCTTCGCCAAGGAAGACGGCACCCCCGTCACCGATGGCGCGCCGGCATGAGCGAGATGGTGGCAACGCCCGACGAGGCGCCCGGCATGGGCAGGTTCGAGCGATATCTGACCCTCTGGGTCGCCCTCTGCATTCTCGGCGGCATCGCCCTCGGCCGCTGGCTGCCGGGGGTCTTCGAACTGCTCGGCCGGGCGACGCTCGCCGAGGTCAATCTGCCGGTCGCGCTCCTCATCTGGCTGATGATTGTGCCGATGCTGCTCAAGGTCGATCTCGGCGCCATGGGCGAGGTCGGCCGCCACTGGCGAGGCATCGCCACCACGGTCGCCATCAACTGGCTGGTCAAGCCATTTTCCATGGCGCTGCTCGGCTGGCTGTTCATCGGCCATCTGTTCCGGCCTTTTCTGCCGGCGGCGCAGATCGACGCCTATATTGCCGGCCTCATCCTGCTGGCGGCGGCGCCCTGCACCGCGATGGTCTTCGTCTGGTCCAACCTCGTCCGCGGCGAGCCGCATTTCACGCTCTCGCAAGTCGCGCTCAACGACGCCATCATGATCGTCGCCTTCGCGCCGATCGTCGCCCTGCTGCTCGGCCTCTCGGCGATCACGGTGCCGTGGAACACGCTCTTCCTCTCGGTCGCGCTCTATATCCTGCTGCCCGTCGGCCTCGCCCAGCTCTGGCGGCGATGGCTGCTTCGCAAGCATGGGCCGGAGGCGCTCGCCCGCCTGCTCCGCCGGCTCGGGCCGCTTTCCCTCGCGGCGCTCCTGCTCACGCTGCTGCTGCTCTTCGGGCTCCAGGGTGCCGCGATCTTGCGCGCCCCGGGCGTCATCCTGCTCCTCGCGGTGCCGATCCTCATCCAGGTCTATGCCAATGCCGGCCTTGCCTATTGGGTCAACCGCAAGCTCGGCGTCGCCTGGTGCGTGGCGGGGCCATCCGCCCTTATCGGCGCCAGCAATTTCTTCGAACTCGCGGTTGCCACCGCGATCGCGCTCTTCGGCTTCCAGTCGGGCGCCGCGCTCGCGACGGTGGTCGGCGTGCTGGTGGAAGTGCCGGTCATGCTCTCGGTTGTGCGCATCCTCATCCGCTCGCGCGGCTGGTATGAAAGAGGCGCTGTCCGCGCGGGCGGTCGGGCAGAACGCTAGGTCACTCTCCGGGCACTCCTTTGGTCATCCGGCCGCGTCAGGTCCATCCGGCAGCGGTTTCAGAGGCTTGCGCGGGGCGAGGCCGCCGAGATCGCGCAGCGCATCGTGGCGGGTGGCGAAAACCTGGTCCGCCCCGATCTCCTCCATCAGATGATGGCGGATGAGATCCGCCCGCAGGCTCGCCGAGACGCGGGCGAAACGCACGCGCACCCCCTGGCCGCGCAGATCCTGCAACAGGCGGGCCAGGGTTCGCGCCGCGGAGTAATCGACATTCGGGATCGCCTCCGCCTCGATCACCAGGAAGTGCACCGGATCCGGCGCTGCCTGCACCAGGGCCCGCACCTCCTCGGCGAAGCGCTCGGCATTGGCGTAGAAGAGATCGGCGTTGAACCGGTAGATCAGCACCCCCGGCGCGCTCTGCTGCCCGGGCGTCGCCTCCTCCTCCTGCCAGCCGCCCATCGCCGCCCGCCGCAGCAGCGCGGTATGCGGCCGGTAGCTGTGGCGGACATGCCGCAGCAACGAGAGCACGACGGAGATGACCATGCCATCTTCCACCCCAAGCCCGGCGACGGCCGCCGCGGTGACGAGCGCGAGCCACCATTCTCCGGGGCTTTCCCGCCGCATGGCGCGAAGCGTGCGATGGTCGATCAGGCCGAGCGCGATCGTGAAGATGATCGCCGCGAGCACCGCGCGCGGCAGATAGCGAAGCCAGCCGACGAGGCTGACGAGCACGAGGCAAACGGTCAGCGCGAAGACGAGCTGGGCGAACTGGCTGCGGGCGCCCGCGCGCTCGGCCACCGCCGTCTGCGTCGGGCTGC
>NZ_BAAFHD010000019.1:0-16766 GCF_054665095.1 Acidisoma sp. C75 | reverse complement strand
CCCGCCGCGCCGCAATATTTCGCCGCGAACGAGCCCGTGCATGCGCCGGTGATGGCCCGCATCCTGCCCGCGCCGGCCGCCGTCATCTACCGGCCGACGGCCTCCGCGCTCGGCATGGCCGGCGGCGCGACGCTCGCCCCGCCGCGCCCGCTCTATTCCACGACGCAGTAAGCGGCAGCGGTTGTGAACGACGCGCCCCCGCCCGACACCGAACCGAACAACGCCTGGGGCCCGCGGCCGCGCCGGGGGAGCGAGGTGCGGGCTGAGACCGTGCGCATCACCTCGCCCGATCTCCGCCAGCGCGCCGCGCTGGAGAAGAGCCGCGGCCGCCTCGTGGTGGTGGCCGGCGTCTTCCTCATGCTGTTCTTCGCGATCGCGCTGCGCCTCGCCGATGCGACGATCGTCAACCCCATGCTGCCGGCGCCTCAGATCGTCCAGCAGTTCAAGCCCCAGCCGCCGCCGCCGATCTCGGCCCCCTCGCCGGGCCGCGCCTCCATCGTCGATGCCAATGGGCAGATCCTCGCGGTATCCCTGCCGGTCGCCAGCCTCTATGCCGATCCCCGCCAGATGATCGACCCGCATCAGGTGGCGACGGCCTTGCAGAAGATCCTGCCTGATCTCAACGTCGCCGACGTCGTGCAGCGGCTGTCGAGCAGCAAGGCCTTTGTCTATATCGCCCGCCGCGTCACGCCTGCGCAGGAACTCGCCATCAACGATCTCGGCATTCCCGGCCTCTCCTTCCAGATGTCCTCCGAGCGGCGTTATCCGCTGGGCGACACGGCGGCGCAGGTGCTCGGCGGCGTCGATATCGATGGCAACGGGATCGCGGGCGTCGAGAAATACTTCAACAAGCGGCTGAACTCGGACCCGACACCGCTCAGGCTCTCGATCGACGTGCGGGTGCAGGCGATCCTGCGGGATGAGGTCGCACAGGCGGTAAGCGGCTTCCAGGCGATCGGCGGCTGCGGCATCGTCGAGGATGCGACCAACGGGCAGATCCTCGGCATGGTCAGCATCCCCGACTATGACGCGAACGATCTGGCGACCGCGCCCCCCGCTGCGCGCTTCAACCGCTGCGCGACCGGCACCTATGAGCCCGGCTCGGTCTTCAAGCTGCAAACCGCGAGCATGGCGCTGGATGATGGCGTGATCCACATGTGGGATTACTTCAACACCACCCACCCCCTGCCGATCGGCCATTTCCAGATCACCGATTATGAGCCGCAGCACCGCTGGATGCAGTTGGAGGACATCATGAAGCTGTCCTCCAATATCGGTGCCTCGCGCATCGCGATCCTCATCGGCAAGCAGCGGCAGCGGGAGTGGCTGAAGAAGCTCGGGCTGATGACGAAGGAGCCGATCCAGCTGCCTGAGGCCGCCTATCCGCAGGTGCAGACCGATGCCGAATGGGGCAAGGCGACGGTGATGACCGTCTCCTTCGGCAACGGCATCGCGGTCAGCCCGCTGCATATCGCCAATACCGCGGTCGCCATGGTCGATGGCGGCATCCTCTATAAGCCGACGCTGCTGGCATCCGATCCTGGGGCGCCGCCGCCGCAGGGCACGCGCGTGATGCAGCAATCGACCTCGGACATGATGCGCCGCATCCTGCGCCAGATCGTCCTCGGCGGCACGGCGACCAATGGCGACGTGCCGGGCTATTTCGTCGGCGCCAAAACCGGCACCTCGCAGAAGGTCTCCAAGCAGGGCGGCTACCGCCAGCACACCAACTACTCGTCCTTCGTCGCGGCTTTCCCGATGGATGCGCCGCGCTACGTCGTCTATGTCGCGATCGACAGCCCGCATGCGACGGCGGCGACCCATGGCTTCACCACCGGCGGCATGATCGCGGGGCCCGTGGTCGCCCGCGTCATCGCCCGTATCGGGCCGATGCTGAACGTGCTGCCGCGCTTTACCAATGTCGCCCAGATCAACCAGGATCTGTCGATCCCGAGCCCCTATCCGGCGCCGCCCGGCGTGGTGCCGCTCGGCCCCGGTAATCCTGGCGAGCCCGATAACCTCGCCGCCAATGACGTGCTGCTGAGCCCGCAAGGCGCGCGGCGGGCGCGGCATGTCGCGCGGGTGGCGCAGGCTGCCCCGCCACGCCGCACGCTCGCCGCGGCGAGCGCCGCCGCGATGGCGGCGGCCCGCGGCTGGCAGGTGTCGCCCGCCGCCGGCCAGGCGCTGCGGCGGGACGCGATCTATCGTGTGCCGGACCCGGCCCATGCGGCTCATTGACCTGATGCAGGGGGCGAGCGGGCCTGCCGCGCCGCGGCCGGGGCGGCTGCCGGGCGGCGGCGCGTCCGCCGTCGAGATCCTCGGTATCACCGCGGCGAGCGAGGAGGTGCGGCCGGGGTTCGTCTTCGCGGCGCTGCCCGGCAGCCGGCAGGATGGCCGGGCCTTTATCGCCGAGGCGGTGGCCCGCGGTGCCGCCGCCGTCCTCGCCCCGCCCGATACGGATTGGCCGGCTGGGGTGCCGCCGCGCCCGCTCATCCTCGATCCGCTGCCCCGCCGGCGCCTCGCGCTGATGGCGGCCCAGCTCGCCGGCGTGCAGCCGCGCCGCATCGCCGCCATCACCGGCACCAACGGCAAGACCAGCACGGCCGATTTCCTCCGCCAGCTCTGGGCGATGGGCGCGCATCCGGCCGCCTCGCTCGGTACGCTCGGCCTCGTCGCCCCCGGCCTGCCGGCGGGGGCAGGGCTGACGACGCCCGATCCCGTCAGCCTCGCCACCACCTTGGCGACGCTTGCGGCGCGCGGGGTGCAGCATGTCGCCCTCGAAGCCTCCTCGCACGGGCTTGCGCAGTTCCGTCTCGATGGGCTGCGCCTGGCGGCCGCCGCCTTCACCAATCTCACCCGCGACCATCTCGACTATCACGGCAGCATGGAGGCCTATCGCGCCGCCAAGCTGCGCCTCTTCGCCGAGCTGCTGCCGCGCGGGGCGCCCGCCATCGCCGCCATGGGGCTCGATCGGGAAAGCCGCGAGGCGATGGCCGAGATCGCCGGCCGGCGGGGCCTCTCCTTCGCGACCGTGGGCGAGGGCGGCTCCCTCATCCAGCTGCATCGCGCGCTGCCCCGGCCGGACGGGCAGCTGCTGGAGCTTTCCCTGAGCGGCCGCCGTTTCGAGGTGGCGCTGAGCCTTCCGGGCCGCTTCCAGGCGGACAACGCGCTGCTGGCCGCCGGCCTCGCGCTGATGCTCGGCGAGCCAGCGGTCTTCGACCGTCTGGGGCAGCTGCAGGGCGTGCGCGGCCGGCTGGAGCGGGCGGCGACGCTGCCCAACGGAGCCGCCGCCTATGTCGATTACGCCCATACGCCGGATGCCATCGCCCGGCTGCTCGCCGCCCTTCGTCCGCATGCCCAGGGCCGGCTGGTGATCGTCTTCGGCGCCGGCGGGGACCGGGACCGCGGCAAGCGGCCGCTGATGGCGGAGGCCGCGGCGCGCGCGGCCGATCTCGTGATCGTGACCGACGACAATCCCCGCACCGAGGACGCGGCCGCGATCCGCGCTGAGGTGATGGCCGGCGCGCCCGATGCCATCGAGGTCGCCGGGCGGGAAGCGGCGATCGCCGCCGGCCTCGCGGCGCTGGGGCCTGGGGATGTGCTCGTCGTCGCCGGCAAGGGGCATGAGCAGGGCCAGATCATCGGCCGCGAGGTGCTGCCGTTCGACGATGTGGCGGTGATCCGCCGGCTGCTCGGGCAGGGCGCGGCATGAGCGCGCTCTGGACCGCCGAGGAATTGGCCGCCGCGACCGGCGGCGCTATGGCCCGGCCCTTCGCGGCCGAAGGGGTCTCGATCGATACCCGCAGCATCGCGCCGGGTGATCTCTTCGTCGCGCTGCATGGCGAGAACCGGGACGGGCATCTCTTCGTCGCCGCGGCCCTCGCCGCCGGGGCTGCCGGCGTGCTCGTCGATCGGCCGCTGCCCGAACTCGGCGACGAGGCGCCCCTGCTCACGGTCGCGGATACCCTCGCCGGCCTCACCGCCCTCGGCCAGGCGGCACGGGCGCGCTTCGGCGGCCGGCTTGCCGCCATCACCGGCAGCGTCGGCAAGACGACGACGAAGGAGATGCTGCGTCGCATCCTGGCCGCGGCGGGAGAGACCCATGCCGCCGTCGCCTCCTACAATAATCACTGGGGCGTGCCGCTGACCCTCGCGCGGATGCCGCGCACCGCCGCCTTCTGCGTCGCCGAGATCGGCATGAACCATCCGGGTGAGATCGCCCCGCTCGCCGCCCTGGCGCGGCCGCATGTGGCGGTGATCACCACGATCGCGCCGGTCCATATCGGGCATATGGGCAGTATCGAGGCGATCGCTGCCGAGAAGGCGGCGCTGCTCGGCGGGCTGGAGCCTGGCGGCACTGCCATCCTGCCGGGCGATTGCGCGGAATATCCCATTCTCGCGGCAGCGGCGGCGGGCAGGCGCATCCTGCGGTTCGGCGCGGCGGCCGAGAACGAGGCGCGGCTGCTCGGCGCGGAGAGCGATGCCGAGGGCGCCACGCTCTCGCTCACCCTCTGGGGCCTGCCGCTCACCCTTCGCCTCGCGGCACCGGGGCGGCATATGGCGATGAACGCGGTGGCGGCGATCGCGGCGGCAGCCGCTCTCGGCGTCGATCCGCAGGCGGCGGCCGCGGCGCTCGAAGGCTTCGCCCCGGTCAGCGGCCGGGGCACGCGCCGCAGCCTCGCCCTCCCAGGCGGCGAGGCGCTTCTGCTCGACGAAAGCTACAACGCCTCCGGCCCCTCCGTGCGGGCAGCCCTCGCCGTGCTCGCGCTGCAGCCGGCGGCGCGGCGGATCGCCGTGCTGGGCGATATGCGCGAGTTGGGCGCGGCGAGTGCTGCCGAGCATCTCGCCCTCGCCCCCGATGTCATGGCGCATGCCGATCTGCTCTTCGCCTGCGGGGCCGAGATGCAGCGGCTTTACGAGGCGGTGCCGGCGGTGATGCGCGCGGGCTATGCCGAGAGTTCTGCCGCCCTTGCCCCGATGGTCGCCGCAGCCCTGCGCCCCGGGGATGCGATCCTTGTGAAAGGCAGCCTTGGCAGCCGCATGAGCCTCGTTATCAACGCGCTCCCTCTCCGAGCCGAGACTGAGGAGCCCGTCTGATGCTCTATAACCTGCTGCTGCCCTTCGCGGACCATCTGCATGCGCTGAACCTCTTCCGCTACCTCACCTTCCGTTCGGGCGGCGCGTGCCTCACCTCGCTCGTCTTCAGCTTCCTGCTCGGCCCGCGGGTGATCCGCATGCTGCGCGGCCTGCAGAAGCAGGGCCAGCCGATCCGGCTCGACGGGCCGGAGCGGCATCTGGTCGAGAAGAAGGGCACGCCGACGATGGGCGGCGTGCTCATTCTCAGCGCGCTCACCATCTCCACCCTGCTGTGGACCGACCTCGACAATCCCTATGTCTGGTCAACGCTGTTCGTGACGCTGGGCTACGGCGCCCTCGGCTTCATGGATGATTACCTCAAGGTCACCAAGCGCAATACCAAGGGCTTGTCCGGCCGCTTCAAGCTCGTGGGCCAAGCCGGTATCGGCCTCCTCGCCTCCATCTGGATCATGATGCACATCGGCGGCGCGATGGGCAGCGGGGTTTCGGTGCCGGTGTTCAAGGGCGTGCTCATCCCGCTCGGCCTCGGCTTCCCGCTTTTCGGCATGCTGGTGATGATGGGCGCGTCCAACGCGGTCAATCTCACCGATGGTCTCGATGGGCTCGCCGTGGTGCCGACGATCATCGTCGCCGGAGTTTTCGCGCTCATCGCCTATCTCGTCGGCAACCATATCTTCGCGGGCTATCTCGAACTGCCTTTCGTTCCGGGCTCGGGGGAACTCGCGGTCTTCTGCTCGGCGCTGATCGGGGCGGGGCTCGGCTTTCTCTGGTTCAACGCGCCGCCGGCGGCGGTCTTCATGGGCGATACCGGCAGCCTCGCGCTGGGCGGCGCCGTCGCCTCCGTCGCTGTCGCCACCAAGCACGAGATCGTGCTCGCCATCGTCGGCGGGCTCTTCGTGGTCGAGACGCTCTCCGTCATCATCCAGGTCTTCTGGTTCAAGCGCACCGGGCGGCGGGTTTTCCTGATGGCGCCGCTGCATCATCATTTCGAGAAGAAGGGCTGGGCCGAACCCACCATCGTCATCCGCTTCTGGATCGTCTCGATGATCCTCGCCCTCGTGGGTCTCGCGACCCTCAAGATCCGATGACGGCCTTTCCCCCCACCCTCTTCGCGGGCCGGCGCTACGCGATCCTCGGTCTCGGCCGCAACGGCCTGCCGGCGGCGCGCGCGCTGCGCGCCATGGGCGCCGAGACGCTGCTCTGGGATGACGGGGCCGAGCAGCGCGCCATGGCGGCGGCGGAAGGCTTCGCGCTTGCCGATCTCGCCGGCCTCGAGGATTTCCGCTTCGATGCGCTGGTGCTCTCGCCCGGCATTCCGCATCTCCTGCCGAAGCCGCATCCGGTGGCGGCGCGGGCGCGGGCGGAAAACGTGGCCGTTCTGAGCGATGCCGAGCTTCTCTACGAGGCGGTGCGAAGCGCGGGCTCCAAGGCGCGGTTCGCCGGGATCACCGGCACCAATGGCAAATCAACCACCACTGCCTTGCTCGCGCATATTCTGCGCGAAGCCGGCGTGCCGGTGGCCGCCGGCGGCAATCTCGGCCCCGCCGCGCTCGCTTTGCCGCTGCTGCCCGATACCGGCGTCTATGTTCTCGAAATGTCGTCTTACATGTTGGAGCGAATCGCTAAACTCCGCTTCTCTACAGCGGCAATGCTGAATCTCTCCCCCGATCATTTCGACCGTCATGGCAGCATGGACGGCTATGCCGCTGTAAAGCGGGCGATCT
The DNA here is from genome assembly GCF_054665095.1 of Acidisoma sp. C75. NCBI lineage: Bacteria > Pseudomonadati > Pseudomonadota > Alphaproteobacteria > Acetobacterales > Acidocellaceae > Acidisoma > Acidisoma sp. C75. Next base: position 9,945 of record NZ_BAAFHD010000019.1, on the reverse strand, counting down.
TCGCCCGCCAAACCGCAGAAGACGTCGCCGTAATCGGCGTTGATGACGCGCTTTCGGCGGCGATGGCCGACTCGCTTGAGTCGGAAGGCCCGATGCGGGTGGTGCGCATCAGCGGGCTCGGCCGGGAGACCGGCGTGCCGGCGCTGCCGGGCGCGCATAATGCCCAGAACGCGGCGGCGGCGGCGGCGATGGCGCGCGCCCTCGGCCTCGGCGAGCGGGCGATCGACCCCGGGATCGAGAGCTTCCCCGGCCTGCCGCACCGCCAGGCGCGGGTGGGGGAGCGGGACGGCATCCTCTTCGTCAATGACAGCAAGGCGACCAATGCCGATGCCGCGGCCCGCGCGCTTGGCTGTTACGAGCGCATCGTCTGGATCGCCGGCGGCATCGCCAAGGCTGGCGGTATCGAAGCGCTCGCGCCCTTCTTCCCCCGCATCCTGCATGCCGAGCTGATCGGCCAGGACGGCCCGGCCTTCGCCGAGACGCTCGGCCGCCACGGCGTCGCCCATCGTATTGCCGGCACCCTGGAAGAGGCGGTGCCGGCGGCCTATGCCCAGGCCCGGGCGCTCGGCGCGACCGTCGTGCTGCTCTCGCCGGCAACCGCGAGCTTCGATCAGTTTTCCGGCTTCGAGGCGCGGGGGGATCGCTTCGCCGCCCTGGTCTGCGCCCTGCCGCGGGATGCTTCCCAGAAGGGGGATGCATGACGCGCTTCCGCTCCCGCACCGATACCTCGCTCGTCGGCCTCTGGTGGTGGACGGTCGATCGCTGGACGTTGCTCTGCATCGGCACGCTGATTGGCTTCGGCTATGTGCTGGTGCTGGCGTCGAGCCCCGCGGTTGCGCATCGCATCGGCGACCCGCGGGACATGCTCATCATCAAGCAGATCGCCTTCCTCGCGGTGGCCGGGGCCATCGTGATCGGCGTCTCGATGATGTCCCTCAAGGGCGTCCGCTGGCTGGCGTTGATCGGCACCATCATCGCTGTGCTGATGACGGCCTATACGCTGGTGCATGGGGTGGAGATCAAGGGCGCGCGGCGCTGGATCGCGCTGCCGCTGCTCTCGCTCCAGCCGAGCGAATTCCTCAAGCCCTTCTTCACCGTAGTGACGGCCGGGCTCCTCGTCGAAGCGCGGCGGGTTGAGAAGTTTCCCGGCCGCATGCTCGCGGTGATGCTCTACGCGATCATCGCGCTGCTGCTGAAGGCGCAGCCCGATATCGGCATGCTCGCGGTGGTCAGCGTCGTGTTTCTGACGCAACTCTTCCTCGATGGCTTGAATTTCGGCCTCGTCGTGGCGGCTTTCGTGGCGCTGCTCATCGCTTTCATTGCCGCCTTCTTCCTGATGCCGCACGTGCATGTGCGCGTGGAGCGTTTCCTGCACCCGACGGAGAAGACCGCCTATCAGGCGCTGACCGCCCTGCAGGCCTTCGGCAATGGCGGGCTTCTGGGCCGTGGCCCGGGCGAGGGGACGGTCAAGGACATCCTGCCCGATGCGCATGCAGATTTCGTCTTCGCGGTCGCCGGAGAGGAATTCGGCCTCGTCATCTGCCTCGTCATCCTCGGCATCTTCGCGCTCATCGTGCTGCGCGGCCTGTTGCGGCTGGTGGCCGAGAACGATCATTTCGTGCTGTTGGCGGCGGGGGGCTTGCTCATCAGCTTCGGGCTCCAGGCCTTCGTCAACATGGCATCCTCGCTCGAACTCATCCCGACCAAGGGCATGACCTTGCCCTTCATCTCCTATGGCGGGTCCTCGGCGCTTTCGGTCGCGTTCGAGATGGGCATGCTGCTCGCCCTCACGCGCCGCCGCCCGGCTGGGGGAGAGCGGCGATGAGGGGCGCGCGGCTGATCCCGATCGTCATCGCCGCAGGCGGCACCGGCGGGCACTTCTTTCCTGCCGAGGCCCTGGCGCATGAACTCGCCGCGCGGGGCCGCCGCCCGGTGCTGATGACGGATGCGCGCTCGGCGGGCCAGGCTTCGGAGGCTTTCGCGCCGGAGGACAGGCACGTGTTGCCGGGTGCCGGCATCGCCGGGCGCGGCCTCCTCCGCGGCATCAAGGCGGCGGGTGCGCTTGCCGCCGGCACGCTTGCCGCGCGGCGCCTGCTGGCAGAGCTCGACGCCGGGGCCATCGTGGGCTTCGGCGGCTATCCCTGCGTGCCGCCGATCCTCGCCAATCGCTTCTCCCGCGGCCGCGTGCCCGTCATCCTGCATGAGCAGAATGCCGTTCTCGGCCGGGCCAATCGCGCCTTCGCGCGCGCCGCGACGGCGCTGGCACTCAGTGCCGAAGGGACGGCGCGGGTGCCGGCCGGTATCCGCACGATGGTGACCGGCAATCCGGTCCGCCCGGCCATCGCCGCTCTCGCCGGCACGCCGTATGCGGCGCCGTCCGCCGAGGGCCCGATCCGCCTCCTCGTCACGGGCGGCTCGCTCGGCGCAAGGGTGCTGAGCGATGTCGTGCCCGCTGGGCTCTGTGCGCTGCCGGAGGGTTTGCGGGTGCGCCTGCACGTGGTCCAACAGGCACGGGCGGAGGATGCCGCGCGCGTTCAGGCGGCCTATGCGGAGGCCGGGATCGCAGCCGAGGTCTCCCCCTTCTTCACCGATATGGCGGAGCGGCTGGCAGCCAGCCATCTCGTCATCGCGCGCGCGGGCGCTTCGACCTGCGCCGAACTCGCGGTCGTCGGCCGTCCTTCCGTCCTCGTCCCCCTGCCGAGCGCGATCGACGATCACCAATCGGCCAATGCGAAGATCCTGGCCGAGGCAGGGGCTGCCATCGTGATGCCACAGCCAGGCTTCACCCGCGATGCGCTGGCGGCCGCGCTTGCTTCGCTGCTCGCTGATCCTGGCCGGCTTGCCGGCATGGCGGCGTCCGCACGGGTGCGGGCCAAGCCCGACGCTGTTTCGGCGCTCGCCGATCTCGTTGAAGACTGTCTGGTGCGGGAGGCGCGCGCGCAATGAGAGCTCTGCCGCTTTCCATCGGCACCATTCACTTCGTCGGCATCGGCGGCATCGGCATGTCCGGCATCGCCGAGGTGCTGCACAATCTCGGCTATTCCGTGCAGGGCAGCGATATTGCCGATTCGGCCAATGTGAAGCGCCTCAAAGGCGAGGGCATTCCGGTCGCCATCGGTCATGACGCGAAGAATCTCGGCCAGGCGCAGGTCGTCGTCGTCTCGACCGCCGTGAGGGCGGACAACCCCGAGGTTCAGGCGGCGCGCGCCAAGCTCATCCCCGTGGTGCGGCGGGCGGAGATGCTGGCCGAGCTCATGCGCCTCCGCTGGTCGGTCGCGATCGGCGGCACCCATGGCAAGACGACGACGACGAGCCTGATCGCCGCCGTGCTGGAAGGCGCCGGGCTCGATCCCACCGTCATCAATGGCGGCATCATCAACGCCTATGGCACCAATACCCGGCTCGGTGCCGGGGATTGGATGGTGGTCGAGGCGGATGAGAGCGACGGCAGCTTCCTGCGGCTGCCCTCTGTCATCGCGGTCGTCACCAATATGGACCCCGAGCATCTCGACCATTGGGGCAACCAGGAGGCGATGGAGGCGGGCTACCGCCAGTTCGTCGGCAATATCCCCTTCTACGGCTTCGCCGTGCTCTGCGTCGATCATCCGGCGGTGCAGCAGATGATCCCCCATCTCGCCGATCATCGCATCATCACCTACGGCTTCAGCCCGCAGGCTGATGTGCGGGCCGAGCGTCTGGCAATGGACAAGGCGGGCGCCGTCTTCGAGGTGGTGGTGACGGATCGGCGCTACAGCCGCCAGCGCCGCATGGGGCCCTTCCGCCTGCCTATGCTCGGCCAGCACAATGTGCAGAACGCGCTGGCGGCGATCGCCGTCGGCATCGAGATGGAGATCGGCGAGACCGCGCTCCGCCAGTCTCTCGCCGCCTTCCGCGGCGTCAAGCGTCGCTTTACCAAAACCGGCGAAGCCGGCGGCATCACGGTGATCGACGATTACGGCCACCATCCCGTGGAGATTGCGGCCGTCCTGAAGGCGGCGCGCCAGGCGGGGGGGCGGAGCGTCATCGCCGTCGTCCAGCCGCATCGCTATTCGCGGCTGCAGTCCCTGTTCGAGGATTTCTGCGCCTGCATGAACGATGCCGATACGGTCATCGTGGCGGATGTCTATGCGGCGGGCGAGGCGCCCATCCCGGGGGTGAACCGTGATGCCCTGGTCGATGGCCTGCGCGCACGCGGGCACCGCAGCGTCGTGCCGCTGCCTTCGCCCGATCATCTGGCCGAGATGGTCCATGCCATGGCGCAGCCGGGTGATCTCGTCGTCTGTCTCGGTGCCGGCAATATCACCGCCTGGGCCAATGGCCTGCCGAGCCAGCTCGAAGCCCTGCAGAACCCGCATTTGCGGCGCGGCGGGGGCGGGGCTGCATGAGCCAGGCCATGACCCAGACACCGCACAGCCTGCCGCCCTTGCCCGCGCTGCGCGGCCGCCTGCAGGAGAATGCGCCGCTCGGGCCCGCCAGCTGGTTTCGCGTCGGCGGCCCGGCGGATTACCTCGCACGGCCCGCCGATGCCCGCGATCTCGCGCAGTTCCTCGCCGCACTGCCGGAAGAGATGCCGCTGACCGTCATCGGCGCCGCCTCCAATCTCATCATCCGCGATGGTGGCATCCGGGGCGTGGTGATCCGGCTGGCGCGCGGCTTTTCGGAGATCACCGTGCAGCCGGATGGTCTCGTCTGCGGTGCGGCGGCCCTGGATGCGACGGTTGCCGAACATGCGGCGGCGGCGGGCTTGGGCGGGCTCGAATTCCTCTCCGGCATTCCGGGCAGCATCGGCGGCGCCATCGCCATGAATGCCGGCGCCTATGGCAGCGACGTGAAGGCCTGCCTCGACTGGGTGGAGATCGTCACCCGCGAGGGTGCCGAGCTTCGCCTCGCGGCCGAGGCGCTGCGCCTCGCCTATCGCCATTCCGAACTGCCGCCCGGCGCCATCGTCGTGCGCGCTCGCTTCCGCGCGACGCCGACCGAGCCCGCGCTGATCGCCGCCCGTATGGCCGAGATCCGCGAAAGCCGCGCCAAGACCCAGCCGGTGCGCGCCCGCACCGGCGGCTCGACCTTCGCCAATCCGCCCGGCCAGAAGGCCTGGGAGCTGATCGACGCCGCCGGCTGCCGCGGCCTTACCCGCGGGGCTGCGCAGGTGAGCACGCTGCACTGCAACTTCCTGCTCAATACCGGCGAGGCGACGGCGGCCGATCTCGAAGGCCTCGGCGAGGAGGTGCGCCGCCGCGTCGCCGCCGCCACCGGCGTCACCCTCGAATGGGAAATCAAGCGGATCGGCCAGCCGCTGCCGCGCGCCGAGGTGGTGCCATGAAGCGTGTGGCGGTGCTCTATGGCGGTATTTCGGCGGAACGCGCGGTCAGCCTCGTCTCCGGTCAGCAGGTCATCGCCGCGCTGCGGGAAGCGGGCTACGCGGTGGTGCCCATCGAGGTCGGGGCCGATCTCGGCGCCCTCCTGGCGGCGCTCGATCCCAAGCCCGATGTCGTCTTCAACGCGCTGCACGGCCGCTTCGGCGAGGATGGGGCGATCCAGGGCGTGCTGGACTGGCTGGGCATTCCCTATACCCATTCCGGTGTGCGGCCTTCGGCGATCGCTATGGACAAGGTGGCTGCCAAGGCTCTGTTCGCGGCGGCCGGCCTGCCCGTGGCGCAGCATCGCATCGTCGATCTCGGCTCCCTCGAAGAGGCCGATCCGCTGCCCCGGCCCTACGTCATCAAGCCGCAGAACGAGGGCTCCTCGGTCGGGGTCTTCATCCTCAAGGCTGGGGACAATCGGCGCGCGGAGATCGCCCGTGGCTGGAAATTCGGGCCGACCGCGATGGTCGAGGAATTCATCCCCGGGCGGGAGATCACCGTCGCCGTGATGGGAGACCGCCCGCTCGCGGTCACCGAGATCAAGGCGAGCCATGAATTCTACGACTACGAGTCGAAATACGCGGAAGGCGGCTCGGCCCATATCATCCCGGCGGAACTGCCGGCGGCGATCGCCGAACAGGCGATGGATGTCGCCTTGCGGGCGCATCAGGCGCTCGGCTGCGCGGGTGCCTCGCGGTCGGACTTTCGGTACGACGATACCGCCGGCACCCCCGGCCGGCTGGTGCTCCTCGAAGTGAATACCCAGCCCGGCCTCACCCCGGTCTCCCTGCTGCCCGAGCAGGCGGCCTTCAACGGCATCAGCTTCCCAGCCCTCTGCGCCTGGATGGTGGAGGCCGCCCAATGCCGCGCGTAGCCCGCCGCCCCGCCGCCGCCCCGGCCCAGGCCGAGGCCAGCCGGATCGCCAATGCGCGGCTGCGCGCCAGCAGCAGCGTGGTGGACCGCCCGAGCGCGCGGGCGCTGCTCATCCGCCGCCTGCGCCGGCTGACCCGCCCGGCGATCGGCGCCTTCCTGCTCGTGCTTCTGCTCTTCGCGGCGAGCCTCGCGGTGCGCGATGCCGGCAGCGGCGGCTCCACCGGCTTCGTCCGCCGCATGATCGGCGATATCGGCGCCAGCATGGGGCTGACGGTGGAGAACATCGTGATCGACGGGCGGGAGAATACACCCGAGCCGCTGCTGCGCCGGGCGCTCGGCGTCATGATCGGCCAGCCGATCCTCGGCTTCTCCCTCAACGATGCGCGCAACCGGCTGCTGGCGCTTGGCTGGGTCTCGGATGCCGTGGTCGAGCGGCGGCTGCCTAATACCCTCGTCGTCCGCCTGGTCGAGCGCGCGCCCTTTGCCGTCTGGCAGGATCACGGCACCTTCCGGCTGATCGACCGTAGCGGCGCGGTGATGGGCGAGCAGGATGTGGCGCGCGCGGCCGAGGCGCTGAACCTTCCCCTCGTGGTGGGCGATGGCGCCCCCGATGCCGCGACCGAGCTTTTCGACGAGATGAAGCCCTATGCCGATATCCGCAAGCGCCTGGTGGGCGCGGTGCGCGTCGGCCAGGAGCGGTGGAACCTCGTGCTCAAATCCGGCGCCACCGTGATGCTGCCGGGCGAGAGCCAGGAGGATGCGCTCGCCCGCCTGCAGGCCCTGCAGCAGCGGATGCGCATTCTCGACCGGCCGCTGCACGATATCGATCTGCGGCTCGCCGATCGCGTCGTCGTCCGCCCGCTGCCGAAGGCCGCTCCCCCCACCCCTAGCGGTAGCGCGGCCGCCCCCGCGCCGCCGCCGCACGGATGAGGGAGAGCCAGCGCTTGAGCGATCTCGCCCGCCGTTCCCACCCGCCCGCGATGGCCGATCTGCCGCAGCGCGCGCGCAGCCTGCGCCCCGGCGTGTTCGGCGTGCTCGATATCGGCTCCACCAAGATCACCTGCATGATCGGCCGGGCGGAGCCCGACGGCACGCGGCGCATCCTCGGCTTCGGCTGGCAGAAGGGCCTCGGCGTCCGCCATGGCGCCATCACCGATCTCGACGAGGCCGAGCGGGCGATCCGCGCCGCCGTCGGGCAAGCCGAGGACATGGCCGATACCCGGCTCAAATCCGTCACCGTCAATCTCGGCTGCGGCCAGCCGGAAAGCCGGCTCTTCAACGTCCAATGGCCGGTCGGCGGCCGCACGGTGACGGAGGAGGATATCCGCGAGGTGGTGCTGGAAGGCCGCCATCGCGGCTTCAGCGAGGGGCGGGACACGATCCACGTGCTGCCGCTCTCCTTCTCGGTGGATGAGGCGATGCGGGTGGAAGACCCTCGCGGCCTGCATTGCGAGACGCTGACGGCGCGGCTGCATGTGATCGACGCCGTGACCTCGGCGCTCCGCAATCTCGAAACCTGCCTCGCGCGCTGCGATCTCGAACTCGCGGAGCTGGTCTCGGCACCCTTCGCGGCGGGGCTCGCGACGCTTGTGGAAGACGAGCGCGAGCTTGGCACCACGGTGATCGACATGGGCGGCGGGGCGACGAGCTTCGCGGTCTTCGCCGAAGGCCAGCTGCTGCACACCTCGGCCACCCTCGTCGGCGGCATTCATGTGACGAACGACATCGCCCGCCTGCTCTCGACGCCCGTCGCGCATGCCGAGCGGCTGAAGACGCTCTACGGCAGTTGCCAGGCGAGCCCGGACGACGAGCGCGAGATGCTGCCCGTGCCGCTGGTCGGCGAGGAGGAGCACCAGATCGCCCGCGTGCCGCGCAGCATGGTTGTCAGCATCATCCGCCCGCGGCTCGAAGAGATTTTCGAGATCGTGAAGGACCGGCTGGAGAATTCCGGCCTCTCCCGCGTCGCCGGTGCCCGCGTGGTGCTCACCGGCGGCGCCTGCCAGCTTGCCGGCGCGCGTGAACTCGCGGCCCAGATCCTTGGCAAGCAGGTCCGCCTCGGCAAGCCCGTGGGCCTGCACGGGCTTCCGGACGCGGCTTCCGGCCCCGCTTTCGCAACCGGCGCCGGGCTGCTCGCCTGGGCCACCGGCGAGGGCCGCGCCATGCAGGATATCGACCTGGAGACGAGGCGGCCGAGCGGGCCGTTCCGTCGCTTCATCTCCTTTCTGAAGGAGCGGATCTGATGCCCGTCGCCCGCCCCTTCAGCCCACCCTTCACCACACCCCCAGCCCGGCTGCCGGCCGCACCCCGTCTGCCGGTCATGCATTTCCAAGGAGGCCGTCCATGACGCTCAACCTCACGGTTTCTCAGCAAACCACGTCCGACTTCACCCCCAAGATCTGCGTCATCGGCGTCGGTGGCGGCGGCACGAACGCGGTCGATAACATGATCGCGCTCAACCTGCCCGGCGTCGAATTCATCGTCGCCAATACCGATGCGCAGCAGCTCATGCGCAGCCGCGCCGACCGCCGCATCCAGCTCGGGCCGACCATCACCCAGGGCAATGGCGCGGGCGGCAAGCCCGAAGTCGGCCGCCTCTCCGCCGAGGAAGCGGAGGCCGATCTCGAACGCCACCTCGAAGGCGTCCACATGGTCTTCATCACCGCCGGCATGGGCGGCGGCACCGGCACGGGGGCGGCCCCGGTCATCGCGCGGCTCGCCCGCAAGCATGACATCCTGACCGTCGGCGTGGTGACGAAGCCTTTCGCCTTCGAAGGCGTCAAGCGCGCCCGGGCGGCGGAGGCCGGCATCGCCGAGCTGCAGCAATATGTCGATACGCTCATCATCATCCCGAACCAGAATCTGTTCAGGATCGCCAATGAGCACACCAGCTGGAAGGAAGCCTTCCAGATGGCCGACAACGTCCTCTACATGGGCGTGCGCGGCGTGACCGACCTCATGGTCGTGCCCGGCCTCGTCAACCTCGATTTCGCCGATATCCGCACCGTCATGTCCGAGATGGGCAAGGCGATGATGGGCACCGGCGAGGCGGAGGGCGAGGGCCGCTCGGTCCGCGCCGCCGAAGCCGCGATCTCCAACCCGCTGCTCGAAGACACCAACATGGCGGGCGCGCGGGGGCTCTTGATCAACATCACCGGCGGCGAGGACATGACGCTGTTCGAGGTGGATCAGGCGGCCAACCGCATCCGCGAGGAAGTGGACGAGGAAGCCAACATCATCTTCGGCTCGGCGATCGACAGCACGCTGAACGGGCGCATCCGCGTCAGCGTCGTCGCGACCGGCATCGATTCCGCCGCCGTCGAATACCGGCCGAAGCTCGAACTCGCGACGAATAACGAGCGGGTGGCGCAGCCCGCCCAGGTGCAGCCGGCGGAGATGCCGATGGCCGCTACCGGCACGCATGGCATGGCGGGCAATACCTTGCCCTTCCCGCAGGCGCATGTGGCGGCCAACCAGGCGCCGGCCGCCTGGAACGCGGCGCCTGCCGCCGCCCCGCAGGCAATGGCGCCGGCGGCTGCGATGCCGGCGATGAGCCCGGCCGCCCCGCATCCTGCGGCGCCCGCGCCAGCGCTGCGCGGGCCTTCCACCCTGCCGCAGCGGCCGGCAGGCTCGCGCGGCTTGTTCGCCGAACCTGTGGCGCGCGTGGCGGAGCCGGCCCAAGCGCCCGCCCCGGCGGGCGGCGGCAGCCTCT
>NZ_BAAFHD010000018.1:0-17434 GCF_054665095.1 Acidisoma sp. C75 | reverse complement strand
GCCGGCTGCTGCTGCAACAGCCGCGCTTCCTCCAGGCTCGGCATGCGCGTCCAGATGCGGGTGGAGCGGCGGGCATAATCGGTGATGCCGAAGCGGCGCAGCGCTTCGGTGAGCGAGTGGGTTTCGCGAAAGCAGGCCTCGAGGCCGGGGAAGCGCCGCGCCGGGAAATGCGCGGTCTTGAGGCTGATCGGCACGCCATCGGCGCGGCGGAGAATTTCCAGCACCAGCACCGGCTCGCCGGGGGCGAGGTCCAGCGCCTCGGCCACCGCCTGCTCGGCCGGGATTTCCTGGCTGCTCAGCACCTCGCCATCGGCGGTGCGGCTCTGGCGGGAGATGATGTCGCTGAAGCGGGTGCGCGCGCCGAGCGGGTATTGGATGATCGGCGCCGGCTGCACGAAGGTGCCGCGCCCGTGCTGCACCTGCACGAGGCCGGCATCGGCGAGCGCGCCGATCGCCTGGCGCACGGTATGGCGATTGACGCGGAAACGCTCGGCGAGCGCCGTCTCCGTCGGCAGGCGGGCGCCGGGCGGAAAGGCGCCGCTGCCGATCTCCGCCGTCAGGGTTTCGGCGATCCGCTGCCAGAGGATGACGCGCGCCTGCCTCACGCGCCGAGATGCTTGGCGAAGAAGGCGAGGCTGCGGCTCTGCGCCAGGTCGAAGGCCGCCTGGTTGAAACTCGCGCGCGCTTCGCAGCCGAAGCCGTGATCGGCCCCGTCATAGACGAAGATCTCCACGCCCGGCTGGGCCTCGCGAATCGCCGCCACATCCTCGGCCGGGATGCCATGATCCTCCGCGCCGAAATGCAGTTGCACCGGGCAATGCGGCGTCTCCGCCCGCGTCGCCGCAATGCCGCCGCCGTACCAGCCGCAGGCGGCGCGGAAGCGGGTGCTGCGCGTCGCCCCCCACCAGGCGATGGTGCCGCCCCAGCAATAGCCGATGATGCCGATGGCCGGCAGGCCGAGCGCCTCGGCCGCGGCCTCCACATCCATCATCACCTGGGCCTCGGTAATGCCGGCCCGCAGTTCGAGCCCCTTCTGGATCGTCTCGGCGGTGTAGCCGAGTTCGACCCCGCGCTCCACCCGGTCGAACAGCGCCGGCGCGATGGTGGCAAAGCCGGCGCGGGCCAGCGTATCGCAGACGAAGCGCATATGGCTGTTGACGCCGAAGATCTCCTGCACGACGACGAGGCCCATGCGGGCGCCTTCGCTGCCGGCCGTATAGGCGTCGAAACGGTGGCCATCGGCCGCCGTCAGGGTCAGTTGGCTCATGGGATCAGCCTTTTTCGAAGGTCAGAGCGGGGTTGCGAAGCGCGCGAAGGATTGGGCGAGCACGCTGTAGATATCGCGCTTGAAGTGAACCGCGAGGGCCGGGAGGTTGGCGAGATCGTCCCACCGCCAGGCATCGAATTCGGGGTGCGGGTCAAGGTCGAGCCGGATGTCGCTATCCTCGCCCGTAAAGCGCAGCGCGAACCAGCGCTGCCGCTGGCCGCGATACTTGCCGCCCAGCGTGCGGCCGATCAGCTCGGGCGGCAAGTCGTAATGCAGCCAGTCGGGATGCTCGCCAATGATCTCGGCGCGGTCGGTGCCGATCTCTTCCTTGAGTTCGCGAAAGATCGCGACGCGCGGATCTTCCGCCGCGTCGATCCCGCCCTGGGGCAGCTGCCAGCCGCCCGCCGGCCCTTCGGCATTCGGGAAATGCGCCCGCCGCGCGACGAAGACGCGGCCCTGGCGGTTGAACAGGACCGCGCCGACATTCGGCCGGTAGGGCATCTCTTCGGGGCGCATGGCGGTTCCGGGCGCCCGATCAGTTGCCTGCGCTCTTGATCGGCTGCATCGCGTCCACGACCTTGATGGCCTCCTGCAGCTGGAAATCAGTCGAAGGCTTCGTGGGGTCGAATTTCGGCCAGCCGGCCGGCGGCTTGGCCGGAATGGTCTTGGCGATCGCCGGCAGATCGGTCCGCGGCGGCAGCGGCGGCAGGGCCTTGCTGTCCGGGTTCTGCATCGCGTGCTGCAGATCCACCTCGCGCAGCGGCTGCATGGCATCGCCCGCATGGTCGCTCTCGGCCACCCGGATATCGGGGGTGATGCCGAGATCCTGGATCGACCGGCCGGAGGGCGTGAAGTAGCGCGCCGTCGTCAGCCGCATCGCGGTATTGTCCGGCAAGGGGATGACGGTCTGCACCGATCCCTTGCCGAAGCTCCGCTCGCCCATCACGATCGCGCGGCGATTGTCCTGCAGCGCGCCGGAGACGATCTCGGAGGCCGAGGCGGAGCCCGGATTGATCAGCACCACCATCGGCAGATTGCCCGCCACCTGGCCATCCGGCTTGGCGTTCCACACCTCGCTATCCTGCGGGTGGCGCGCGCGGGTGGAGACGATCTCGCCCGTGCTCAGGAAGTCGTTCGCGACGGCGACCGCCTGGTCGAGCAGGCCGCCCGGATTGTTGCGCAGATCGAGGATATAGCCGCGCAGCTTGCCGTGGCTTTCGGCCTGCAGCTTCTTGATCGCGTCGCGCACGCCCTGGTCCGCGTTCTCGGCGAAGACCGAGAGCCGGATGTAGCCGACATCGCCGTACAGCGCCGAATGGACGGAGGGCACGTTGATGACCTCGCGCGTCAGCGTCACCACCATCGGCTTGGCATTGCCGGCCGGCTTGATGGTGAGCGCGATCGTCGAGCCCACCGGCCCGCGCATGTGATCGACCGCCTGATTGAGCGTGAGGCCCTGGACGGATTTGCCGTCGATCGCGAGGATGAGGTCATTCGGCTTGATATGGGCCCGCGCCGCCGGCGTCCCGTCGATCGGGCTGATCACCCGGATATAGCCGTTCTCCTCGCTCACTTCGAGGCCGAGACCGCCGAAGGAGCCGTCGGTCTGGGCCTGCATGTCCCGATACTGCTGGGCGTTCATGAAGCCGCTATGCGGATCGAGCCCGGTCAACATGCCGTTGAGCGCGTTTTCGATCAGCGACTGGTCGTTCACCGGGGTCACGTAATCGGCCTTCACCCGTTCGAAGACATCGCCGAACAGGCTGAGCAGATTGTAGGTGCTGGAGGCATCGCTTTCGGCCGCCAGCGCCTTGGGAATCCCGAGCGGGCCGCCGAGGCGATGCAGCATCACATCAGCAGCGGGAGCCAGAGCGAGGCCGGCGATGAACGCCGAACCGATCAGTAAGCCAGAGCGAAACTTCATCCGAGCGTTCCTAAAGCCGCCCCAGGGGGCGCGATCGAAGGGGCGGTTCCTTGATAAGTGCCGCATCAGCGGAGCCGGGAAGACGATACGACGGCGCCATTCTGCGGAGCAAAGCGGCCAAGAATCAACCCTGCCCGCGGAGCCATGGCGCAGGATTCACGGGTTCCCCATTCTGGCGTAACTCCATGTAAAGTTCGGGCCGCTGCGCCGGCTGGCGGGGATTCCAGCCGGCCATGACGCCAACCGGCTCGCCGCTCTGCACCGTTTGTCCGACCGAGACATCCAGGCGGTCAAGCCCCGCGAGGACAAAATCGTAGCCCTTGCCGCAATCGATGATCATGAGCAGGCCATAGCTGTGAAACGGGCTGCCGAACAGCACCGTGCCGGCGCACGGCGCGATGACGCGCGCGCCCGGCGGCGTCGCATAGGAGAGGCCCTCGGCGGGCCCGGCGAGCGTCGGCGCCCCCCAGCCGCGCACCACCCGCCCGGCGACGGGCGCGAGAATGGCGCCGGCCGGCGCGCCGAGCCCGCCGCCGGCCGGGGCCGCGAGGGAGGCGACGGTCGATTGCGCCCTGGCTGCCTTCTGCGTCTCGGCCGCCCGGCGGGCCGCCGCCGCCGCGCGCTCGGCCTGCAGCAGCGCCACCCGGCGGGCGGCGGCGATCCGCGCCAGGGCTTGCGCGAGATCGCTCGCCTGCGCCGCATCCCGCGCCGCCGCCTTGTCCGCGGCCACAGCCGCGCTCTCGGCGCTATGGCGGATCGCGGCGGCCTGCGCGATCTCGGCATCGAGGGCGGCCTCCTGCTTGGCCTGCGCGGCCTCGGCTTCGGCCAAGGCCGGGGCCTGCGCCTGCATCGCGGCGCTGAGCGCGGCCAGGCGGTCCTGTTCCTTCTTCAAGGCCGCCGCCTGCCGGCCGATCTCGCGCGAAAGGCCGTGCAGCACCAGCAGGCCGCGCAGCGTCTCCTGCGGCGGCGCCGGGACGGCGAGCAGGGTTTCGGAGGGGAACAGCGCCAGCCGCTCGATCAGCGGCAACATCGGGCCGAGGGCGCGGGCGCGGGCATTGAGCGCCGCCTGCACCGCCTTGCGCTGCTCGGCGAGGCTCGCCATGCGGTCGGCGGCAGCCGCCGTCGCATCTTCCGCGGCGCGCAGCTGCGCGGCGGCGGCCACACGCTCCCGGGTAAGGCCCGCCTCGGTCGCGGCGATGGCGGCCGCCCGGGCGTGCGCCGCCACCGCCTCCGCATGGTGCCGCGCGCGGGCGGCCTCGGCGCGGCGAAGCGCCGCCCGGCTCGGCTGGTCGGCGGCGGCGGCTCCGGCCCCGGCCGGCATGCAGGCGCCGCAAGCGACGAGCAGCGCGAGCGCCCCCGCCCAGCCGATCCGCCGCCCGATCCGCCGCCCGGCAGGGCCGGGCTCGCTCAGCCGGCCTGCCCTTGCCGCAGCAGGCTCTCGCCCGTCATCGCCGCCGGCTGCGGCAGCCCCATCAGCGCGAGCAGCGTCGGCGCGATATCGGCGAGCCGGCCATCGGCGAGGGTAGTGCCGGGCGGCCCGCCCATCAGCAGCGCCGGCACCGGGTTGAGCGTATGCGCGGTGTGGGGGCCGCCGGTCGCCGGGTCGCGCATCAATTCGCAATTGCCGTGGTCGGCGGTCACGAACAGCGTCCCACCCTTTGCCGCCACCGCTTGCGCGATCTGCCCGAGGGCGCGGTCCACCGTCTCCACCGCGCGGATCGCCGCCTCCAGCACGCCGGTATGGCCCACCATGTCGGGATTGGCGAAGTTGAGGATGATGAGGTCGAATTCCCCGCCGCCGATCGCGGCCACCGCCTTCTCCGTCAGTTCCGGGGCGGACATCTCGGGCTGCAGATCGTAGGTGGCGACCTTTGGGGAGGGCACCATGATGCGCTCCTCACCGGGATTGGGCTCCTCGATCCCGCCGTTGAGGAAGTAGGTGACATGCGGATATTTCTCGGTCTCGGCCATGCGCAGCTGGCGACGCCCGGCGCGGGCGACCACCTGGCCGAGCAGATCCTCCATGCCGATCGGCGGGAAGAGCGTCGCCTGGAGCTTGTCGAGGGCGGTGCTGTACTGCGTCATGCCGGCGGCGGCGGCGAAATGCGGCGCCCGCCCCCGCGCGAAGCCGGTAAAGGCAGGGTCGAGCATCGCGGTCAGGATCTCGCGGATCCGGTCCGCCCGGAAGTTGAAGGTCAGCAGCGCCTCGCCTTCGCCGACGCCCTGATAATCGCCGATCACCGCGGGGAGGAGGAATTCATCGCCGAGGCCGGCGGCATAGCCCTGCGCGATCGCCTCGGCGGCGCTCGCGAAGCGCGGGCCCTCGGCGGCGACGATCGCCCCATAGGCGCGGGAGACGCGCTCCCAACGGTTGTCGCGGTCCATCGCGTAATAGCGGCCGCTCACCGTCACGATCTGGGCGCCCGCGGGCAGCGCCGTCTCGAAAGCCGCGAGGAAGCCGGCGCCGGCGCGCGGCGGCGTATCCCGCCCGTCGGTGATCGCGTGGATCAGCACGCGAAGCCCTGCCTCGGTCAGGATGCGCGCGAGCGCGACCGCATGATCCTGGTGGGCATGCACGCCGCCTGGGGAGACGAGCCCCATCAGATGCACCCGCCCGCTTCCCGCTTTCGCCGCGGCGACGAGTTCGCCGAGCACCGGATTGGCGGCGAGCGAGCCATCCCGCGCGGCGCGGCTGATACGCGGCAGATCCTGCATCACCACCCGCCCGGCGCCGATATTCAGGTGCCCCACTTCGGAATTCCCGAACTGCCCCTCGGGCAGGCCGACATCCTCGCCCGAGGTTCGCAGGAAGGCATGCGAGCAGTTCTGCCAGAGCCGGTCGAAATTCGGCGTATGCGCCAGGCGCACGGCATTGTCCGCGCGCTCCTCCCGCCAGCCCCAGCCATCGAGGATGACCAGCATGACCGGGCGTTGCGTCTGCTCACTCATGGCGGGGGGCTCCTTCGCGCTGACCTCCCCGCTGGTATCACGGGCGTCCCTCCCGGTGGTAGGGGTGGCCGGTCAGGATGCTCTCGGCGCGGAAAAGCTGCTCGGCCAGCATGGCGCGGGCGAGGAAGTACGGCCAGGTCATCGGGCCGAGGGAGAGGGTGAGATCGGCCCGCGCCAGCACCCGCGCATCGAGCCCCTCCGCCCCGCCGATGAGAAAGCAGACCGGCCGGCCGAGCTCCCGCCAGCGGCCAAGCAGGCGGGCGAGGCCGGCGCTATCGGGCATCTGCCCGCCGAGATCGAGCGCGACGGCGATCGCCTGGGCCGGCAGCGCGCCGAGCAGCGCCTCCGCCTCGCGCCGCTTGATCTCGGCCGGCGCGCCGCGCCCCTCGGGCAATTCGGTGAGCGCGAGGGCCGGGCGCAGGCGGGCGGCGTAGCGGGCGAAGAGCGCCGCCTCAGGCCCCTCGCGCTGGCGGCCGATCGCGATGACGCGGAGCATCGCCCGCGCCCCCCGCGCGCGCCGCCGCCCGGCCCCGCCGCCTCAGCCTTCCGCCTCGTCCAGCTCCGCGCCCCACATCTTTTCGAGGCCGTAGAGCGCGCGGGAATCGGGCTTGAAGAGATGGACGACGATATCGCCGGCGTCGATCAGCACCCAGTCCGATCCGCCTTCGCCCTCGATCCGCACGCGGCCGAAGCCCGCCTCGCGCAGCTTCTCCTGCAAATGCGTCGCCATGGCGCTGATCTGCCGGTCGGCCAGGCCCGAGGCGATGATCATGCGGTCGGCGAAGCTCGCCTTGCCGGCAAGGTCGAGCGTCACGATCTCTTCGCCCTTGTCGTCCTCCAGGCTGGTCACGATGAGGGTCTGGAGGCGGTCGAGTTCGGAGGGCTCTGCCTGCGCCTTGCGGCTGCGGGCGCGCGGGCCCGAGATCACCGCCTTCTTGCGGATGGTCGCCGGGGCGGCAGGCGCACCGCCTGCGGCCGGCTTCGGGGTGGAAGCGCGGCGGCGGGGTGCCGCCGCGTCCGTCGTGGCTTTGCGGGCTATGGGACGTCTCCCTCTATGGCATCGTTCTGCGGCCGAAGGCCGGGCTTTGATGGTAAGGCTTGGCCGCGCTCGGCCTCGGCTGAGGAACGTGCGGCACGCAAGGCCGTTGCGGATAGCGCATTTTGCGCCGCCGGTAAAAAGATCCAGGCAGGCGGGGCGCTGGCGGCCAGCAGCCGCGCCTGGCGCGCCGGCCGGCGGGCGGGCTTCAGCCGGTGCGCGGCCCGCCCGGCGAGCGCCGCCATGTTATGCGCCGGCCGCGGCAGCACGCCGAGCACGGTGCGCGCGGCGATCCGCCGCCAATGCTGCCAATCGGCGAAATGCTCCAGATTGTCCGCCCCCATCAGCCAGACGAATTCGGCGCAGGGAAAGAGCCGGTGCAGCCGCGCGAGCGTCGCCCAAGTATGGCGGGTGCCGATCGCCCGCTCGATCCCGGTCGCCAGAATATGGCGCCCATCGGCGATCCGCCGCGCGCTCGCCAGCCGCTCGGCGAAGGGCGCCATGCCGCGCGCCGGCTTCAGCGGATTGCCGGGCGAGACCATGAGCCAGACCTGATCGAGCCCGAAGCGCCGCCGCGCCACCCGCGCCACATGCAGGTGCCCGGCATGCGCCGGGTTGAACGAGCCGCCGAGCACGCCGATGCGCATGCGCCGCTTGTCGCCCCGCAGCGGCAGGGGATCCGGCTGGTCCGCCATCGCAGGCGCGATCAGCCCCGCACCTGGCCCGTGCCGCGGATCTGGTAGCGGAAGGTCGTCAGCTGCTCCACGCCCACCGGGCCGCGTGCATGGATCCGGCCGGTGGCGATGCCGATCTCGGCGCCGAAGCCGAATTCGCCGCCATCGCAGAACTGGGTGGAGGCATTCCAGAGCGCGACGGCGCTCGGCACCCCGGCGAGGAAGGCTTCCGCCGCCGCCGCATCCTCGGTGATGATCGCTTCGGTATGCTCGCTGCCGTAGCGCTCGATATGGGCGATGGCGCCCTCCACCCCGTCCACCACGGCGACGGAGAGCACTCGGTCGAGCCATTCGGTCGCGAAATCGGCCTCGGTCGCGGCCGGCAGGTCGGGCAGGATGGCCCGCGCCCGGTTGTCCGCGCGGAAGCTGCAGCCACCGGCCGCAAGATCGCCGAGGAGCACCGGCAGCAGGCTCGGCGCGATCGCCGCATCGATCAGCAGGGTCTCGGTCGCGCCGCAAATATCGGTCCGCCGCAGCTTGGCGTTCATCAGGATCTTACGCGCCATCTCGGGCGCGGCGGCGGCATGCACATAAGTGTGGCAAAGCCCCTCGGCATGGGCGAGCACGGGCACCCGCGCTTCCGCCTGCACGCGGGTCACCAAGCCCTTGCCGCCGCGCGGAATGATGAGGTCGATGAGCCCGGCGGCGCGCAGCATGGCGGCGACGAAGGCGCGGTCCCGGCTCGGCGCCACCTGCACCGCGCTCTCCGGCAGGGCGGCGGCGCGCAAGCCCTCCAGCATCGCCGCATGGATCGCGCCGGCGCTGTGGAAACTGTCCGACCCGCCCCGCAGGATGACGGCGTTGCCGGATTTGAGGCAGAGGCCGGCGGCATCCGCGCCGACATTGGGCCGGCTTTCGTAGATCATGCCGACGACGCCGATCGGCGTCGCGATCCGCTGGAAGGCGAGGCCATTCGGCCGTTCCCAGGCCGCCTGCACGCGGCCGAGGGGATCGGGCAGATCCGCGATCTCCTCGAGCCCGACCGCCATGGCCTCCACGCGCTTCGCGTCGAGCCGCAGGCGGTCCCGCAGATTGGCCGGGCCCTCATAGGCGTCGAGGTCTTGCTGGTTGGCGGCGAGGATTCCCGGCAGGCGGGCGCGCAAGGCGCCGGCGGCGGCGCGGAGTGCGGCATCGCGCGCCGCGGCCGGGGAGCGGGCAAGCACCCGGGCGGCCTTGCGGGCCGCGAGGGCTGCGGTGCGCAGCGCATCGCTCGCGGGATCGAAATCGACGGTCATCCTCTGGCCTGTCCTCAGAAGAGCTTCAGGCTCCTGCTTCTGCCCGCAGCGCCGCGCCAAGGCAAGCAGCCGCCGCGCGCGTCTGCCGAGCGCGCGAGCGCGCCGGCGCCTCTGCTGCGGCGCGGCAATAACGCCCGAGCATTGACGCTTCGTTGACAATACAAAGAACGCGACGAGACTCGCCAAAGGCAATCTGGGCGAAAATGTGGCAAATTATGGCAGCCTTTGAATAGAACAACTTAGCGGCGCCCAAACCGTTACTGGCGGGATTTACCATCGCGGCTCTCGATTTTCGCTTGCAATGCCTGCCGGATTCCGGTTTACCGAGAACGTGACTGACAACACCTGCCTCTTTCCGCCTCGCGGCCGTTCTGGCCATTTGTTTAATACTCAAGATCTTAGCGAGGTTTCCTTCAATGCGGCCCAGCCGGGTCGCGAAAGTTTGAGCCCTGAGGTCGCCGGTCCTTCCGGCACCGCTGGTTCATTCGGGGATGTGCGGCCGGAGCGCCGCGCTGCCCCCCATGACGGGAGAACCGGGATGAAGTCGCGTTTCGCGCTGTCGATCGCCCCCATATTGCTTCTGGTGGCAACCAACCAGTCCGAGGCCGCGGTGAAGAGGGTGGAACCGCATCACGGGGCCGAGGGGCGCAGCACCGCCGCCGCCACCCGCCATACCCGCAGCCGCATCGCCCTCGCCAGCACCCGCCATGTCAAGGTCCGGCACCTCGCTCTGCATCACGTGAAGGTCCGCAGCCGCAACATCGCCTATGCCCGGCGCCTCGTCAGCGCCGCTGTCAGCGAAACCGATGGCTGGAACCCGGCGGTGGCCGATATCTCCTATCCCAGCCAGCCGATCGGCGCTTCCGTCCGGCAAGCGGTCTATACGACCGGCGGGGATACCAATGCCGGCCAAGGCCTCGCCGCGCAGGCGGCCCGCCCGATCCAGACCGGGATCGCCTCCTATTACGGCCGCCAGCACAATGGCCGGCGCACCGCGAGCGGCAGCGTCTTTCACGAAAACGCGCTGACCGCGGCGCATGCCACCCTGCCTTTCGGCACCAAGGTGCGCGTCGAAGACCCCGAAACCGGGCGCGCCGTCATCGTCACCATCACCGATCGGCTGCATGAGCCGCACCGCGTGATCGACCTTTCGGAGGGCGCGGCGCGCCAGCTTGGCATCCTGCGCGAGGGCCTCGCGATGGTGACGCTGACACCCGAGCCCTGAGCCGCGGGCCCCTCCGCCCCACGCCGCCTGCCCATTCTTCTGCCGCATCATGCGGCGCACGGGGCCCGCTTT
Organism: Acidisoma sp. C75; assembly: GCF_054665095.1. Taxonomy (NCBI): domain Bacteria; kingdom Pseudomonadati; phylum Pseudomonadota; class Alphaproteobacteria; order Acetobacterales; family Acidocellaceae; genus Acidisoma; species Acidisoma sp. C75. The sequence continues at coordinate 6,992 of NZ_BAAFHD010000018.1, read as the reverse complement.
CGCCCCGGCGCAGAGGCCGGCCGGCCCTCCCCCCGCTCCCGGAATTGAGGCTTGACCTCGCCTGCCGCCTGGCGCCTCCTACGCTCCGCGCCGCCCGGGGAAGCTGGGGCATGACGATTGCGCGAAACCGCCGAGGCTGGTTTCAGAGCGCGGCCGCCCGTGCCATACCTCGTTCCCTGTGACCGACATCACGACGAACGACCTCACGCAGAAGGACTGCACGATCATGGCAGATGTCACGCCGAAAACCGTTCCGGCCCCCAAGGATCAGCATCTGCGAGACCTCGCGGATTGCATCCGCTTCCTCTCGATGGATGCCGTGCAGCTCGCCAAAAGCGGCCATCCGGGGGCGCCGATGGGCATGGCCGATATCGCGGTCGTGCTGTTCAAGGATTTCATGAAGTTCGATGCGGGCGCGCCGAAATGGTTCGATCGCGATCGCTTCATCCTCTCCAACGGCCACGGCTCGATGCTGCTCTACAGCCTCCTCTACCTCCTCGGTTATGAGGATATGACGATCGAGGATCTGAAGAAGTTCCGCCAGGCCGGCTCGAAGACCGCGGGCCATCCGGAATACGGCCATGCCGCGGGGATCGAAACGACGACCGGGCCGCTCGGCCAGGGCATCTCCAATTCCGTCGGCTTCGCGCTGGCCGAAGCGATCCTCTCGGCCAAGTTCGGCCGCGATCTCGTCAATCACCATACTTACGTGTTCCTCGGCGATGGCTGCCTGCAGGAAGGCGTCAGCCAGGAGGCGATCTCACTCGCCGGCCACTACAAGCTCGGCAATCTCATCTGCTTCTGGGATCACAACTCGATCACCATCGACGGCTCGACCGACCTTTCCACCTCGGAAGACGTGATCAAGCGCTTCCAGGCGGAGAACTGGCATACGCTCGAAATCGACGGCCATGACACGGATGCGATCCGCGACGCGATCCGCGAGGCCCAGGCGGTGGTTGACCGGCCGACGCTGATCGCCTGCAAGACGATCATCGGCTTCGGCTTCCCCACCAAGGCCGGCACCCATAAGGCGCATAGCGATGCCCCGGGCGAGGACGAGATCGCCGGCGCCCGCAAGCTGCTCAACTGGAGCGCCCCGCCCTTCGTCATCCCCGAGGATCTGCTGAAGGAATGGCGGGCGATCGGCGCGCGCGGCGCGACGGAGCGTGCCGCCTGGGAGGAGCGCTTCCAATCCGCCCCGGCCGAATTCCAGCGCCGCGTGCGCAACGAACTGCCGGCGAACTGGCGGGATGCGATCGCCGCCGCCCGGCGCGAATTCATCGAAAGCGGCAAGGAACTGGCGACCCGCGCGGCGAGCGGCGCGGTGCTGAACCACCTCTTCGACGCGATCCCCGAGATGCTCGGCGGCTCGGCCGATCTCACCCCCTCCAACAACACCAAGGCCAAGAACCAGACCGAGATCCACCCGGGCGCCTTCGACGGCTCCTACGTGCATTACGGCATCCGCGAGCATGGCATGGCCGCCGCCCTCAACGGCCTCGCCCTGCATGGCGGCCTCATCCCCTATGGCGGCACCTTCATGTGCTTCTCGGATTACTGCCGCCCCTCGATCCGCCTCTCGGCACTGATGGAGATCCGCTCGATCTTCGTCATGACGCATGACAGCATCGGCCTGGGCGAGGACGGCCCGACCCATCAGCCGGTCGAGCATCTGGCCGCCATGCGCGCCATGCCCAATCTCGGCGTCTATCGCCCGGGCGATCCGATCGAGACCGCCGAATGCTGGGAGATGGTTCTCGAACAGCCGCATACCCCGGCCTTCCTCGCCCTCTCGCGCCAGCCGATGCCGCTCCTGCGCCGCGAAGCAGGCACCGAGAACAAATCCGCGCGCGGCGGCTATGTGCTGCAGGAAGCCGAAGGCGGCCCGCGGCAGGTGACGCTCTTCGCCACGGGCTCCGAGCTGCATCTCGCGGTCGAAGCCCGCACCGCGCTGCAGGCGGAGGGTATCCCGACCGCCGTCGTCTCGATGCCGAGCTGGTACCACTTCGAGAAGCAGGATGCGGCCTATCGCAAGTCGGTCATCGGCAGCAACAAGGCGCGGGTGGCGGTGGAAGCCGCGGTGCAACTCGGCTGGGAGCGGTATATCGGCGATCACGGCCGCTTTGTCGGCATGCACAGCTTCGGCGCCTCGGGCAAGATCGGCGATGTCTATAAGAAGTTCGGCATCACCGCGGAGGCCGTCGTCGCCGCCGCCAAGGAAAGCCTGAGCGAGGCCGCCGCCTAACCGGGGCAAGCCCGGTCGTCGTCAGAAGGCCGGCGGGGCAACCCGCCGGCCTTTTTGCTGGGCCACCCGGAAACCCGGCTCGGCGGCGCTTATTCATCCACATATAAATAAACGTTTATGCGAAAGACCATCGCACGGACCAGGCGGGCAGCTGCCCATCCGCCAGCGCCCCGCCTTCTTCCCAGATCAGTTGCGGGGCGCCGGCCGCGAAACCGCTGACCGGCGCGGCGGTCAGGTTCGCTTGCAGATCGAGCCGCGCCTCCCCCGCTCTCCAGGAGACTGCCACCGCGCCCGGCGCGACGAGCCGCCCCTCGCCTCCACGCAGAATAGCCGGCAGCAGCGGCACGATCGCCGCATGGCGCGCCGCGATAATGCGGCGGTACCAATCGAGCATCGCCGCGTCGATCGCCTCCCAGCGCAGCTTGGCCTGCGCGAAGGTCGTCTCCGCCACCGGATCGGGGATGCGCGCGCGCTTCTCCGGGTCGCTGAATTCGGGAAAGCGGGCGAATTCCGCGCGCCGCCCCTCACGCACAGCGTCCGCGAGCGCGCCCTCGAAATCGGCGAAGAACAAGAAGGGCGCGCGCGCCCCCATCTCCTCGCCCATGAACAGCATCGGCACTTGCGGCAGCAGCAGATAGACGGCGGAGGCGGCCCGCACCGCCTCAGCCGGGGCGAGGGCGGCAAGCCGCTCCCCCATCGCGCGGTTGCCGATCTGATCGTGGTTCTGCGCGAAGGCGACGAAGGCGGTCGGCGGCAGATGCGCCGAAGCTTCGCCCCGCGGCCGCCCGCTATAGGGCATTTCCTCCCCCTGGAAGGCGAAGCCTTGGGCAAGAGCCCGGCCGAGCAGCCCCGGCGCCTCGGCATAGGCCTCGTAATAGGCCATGCGCTCCCCCGTCGTCGCGACATGCAGGACGTGGTGCACATCATCGTTCCATTGCGCGGTGTAGAGCAGCGGCGCACCCGCCGCGTCCCGCGCCAGGAGGCTCGCGCGGTTATCCTCGTTTTCCAGGATGAGGTGCAGCGGCCGGCCGGCCGCCTCGGCGCGCAGCCGCTCGGCCATCTCGACCAGGAGATGCTTCGGCCCATCGTCCTGGATCGCATGGACGGCGTCGAAGCGCAGCCCGTCCACATGAAACTCCCGCACCCAGTAGAGCGCGTTCTCGACGAAGAACTCCCGCACCGGGCGGCTTTCGGCACCATCCACATTGATGCCGGCACCCCAGGGGCTCTTATGCCGCTCGGTGAAGAATTGCGGCGCATAGGCCGGCAGGTAATTCCCGTCGGGCCCGAAGTGGTTATAGACGACATCGAGCAGCACGCTGATGCCCCGCGCATGGGCGGCATCGACGAGCGCCTTGAAATCCTCCGGCCGCCCATAGCGCGCATCCGGCGCATAGGGCAGCACCCCGTCATAACCCCAGTTGCGCCCCCCCGGAAAATCCGCGACCGGCATGATCTCGATGGTGTTGACGCCGAGTTCGGCCAGATGATCGAGCCGGGCGATCGCCGCCCGGAACGTCCCCTCCGGGGTGAAGGTGCCGAGGTGGAGTTCGTAGATCACCGCCTCATGCCAGGGGCGGCCCTGCCAGCCGGCATCCTGCCATTGGTATCCGTCCGGATCGACGACCGCGCTCGGGCCGTGCACATCCTCGGGCTGGAAGCGCGAGCCCGGATCGGGCACCAGAAGCCCATCCGGCAGGCGGAACTGGTAGCGCGTGCCCGGCCCAGCCCCCGCCACCTCCGCGCGGTGCCAGCCATCGGCGCCCCGCCGCATGGGCAGCGGAGCCGCGCCGCCGATGACGAGGCCGACCGCCGCGACCCCCGGCGCCCAGAGGCGGAACTCCACCCCCCCGGCCAGCAGCCGGGGGCCGAACAGCCAGCCGCCCGCGTCGTTACCCTCTTGAACCTTGCTCACCCGCCCACTCCCCGCACAGCCCCGACCATGCCCGCAAGGACAGCCCCCCCGGCACGGTCGATGAAAAGCCCCGCGGTCACATAAGGCGGGCGGAGGCCGCGCCAAGCCCGTCCTTTTATTTACAAATCGTATCTTTTCTATTAACAGCTATGTTTCCTCGCGCGGGGTTATGCCAATGCCAGACCGCCTCTCGCCCGACTGGAACGCCCCGCCGCAACTCTCGGTCGTCATCCCCTGCCATAACGAGGCGGCCAACCTCGCGACCCTCTATGCCCGGCTCGCTTGCGTGCTCGATGCGACGGGGCTTGCCTGGGAGATCGTCTGCGTCAACGACGGCAGCCGGGATGATACGCTCGCCCGGCTGCTCGCCCTGCGCGCCCGCGATCCGCGCGTCCAGATCTTCGATCTCTCCCGCAATTTCGGCAAGGAGGCGGCGCTCACCGCGGGGCTCGACCAGGCGCGCGGCCAGGCGATCATCCCGCTCGACGCCGATCTGCAAGACCCGCCGGAGGTGATCGCCGATCTCGTCGCCCAATGGCAGGAGGGTTTCGAGGTAGTGAACGCCGTGCGGGCGGCACGCGAGGGGGAAGGCTGGCTCAAGCGCGGCTCGGCGCATCTCTTCTACCGGCTGCTCAACCGGTTGAGCGAGATCCCGATCCCGCCCGATACCGGGGATTTCCGCCTGCTCTCCCGCCCGGCGCTCGAAGCGCTGAAACGCATGCCCGAGCGGCGGCGCTTCATGAAGGGCATGTTTGTCTGGATCGGCTTTCGCACCACCTCCATCACCTATCGCCGGGCGGGGCGGCATGCCGGCAAGACCAGCTGGAACTACTGGCGGCTGTGGAACTTCGCGATCGAGGGCATCACCTCCTTCAGCCAGGTGCCGCTGCGCCTCGCCTCCTATCTCGGCGTGCTGACCGCCTGCCTCTCCCTCTTCTACGGTCTTTTCCTGCTCATCCGCACGCTGCTCTTCGGCAATCCGGTGAGCGGCTATCCCTCGATCATGGTGGCGATCCTCTTCCTCGGCGGCATGCAGCTCATGGCGCTCGGGGTGATCGGCGAATATATCGGCAGGATCTATGAGGAGACGAAGAACCGGCCGGTCTATATCCTGCGCGAGAGCTGGGCGGGCGAGGCTGCGGGCGCGGTCGCCACGCTATCGCCGCACCGCTACCTGAGCGCCGCCGAGCACGGATAGCAGCAGCAGCCCGACGAGCAGCAGCGCCGCGCCGAGCCCGGTATGGGCGGCGATGAAGCCGACGATGGCCGGGCCGCACAGGAGCCCGGCATAGCCCATGGCGCTGATCACCGGGATCGAGACGCTCGGCGCCACCCCCGGCACCCGCGCCGCCGCGCTGAACAGCTGCGGCACGATATTGGCGGCCCCGAGGCCGATCAGCATGAAGCCTAGCAAGGAAAGCGGCCCCGGTAGCAGCACGGCCGCCACCCAGCCGAAGATGCCGAGCAGCGCGCTGCCGCGCAGCAGCCGCAAGGCACCAAAGCGGAAAGTCAGACGATCCCCACCCAGCCGGGCAGCCACCATGGCAAGGGAGAAGGCGGCGTAGCCGAGCCCGCCATAGGCGGCCGGCACCCCCTTGGTGGTAAGAAACAGCGCACTCCAATCAAGCGCCGCGCCTTCGCCGAGAAAACCAACGAGCGCGAGCCCGCCGATCAGCAGCACGAGCGGGTGCAGGGCAGCGCCGCCCCGGCGCCTGGCAGCACCCCCGGCCGGGCGCGCAGCCTCCCGCCCCGGCAGCAGGCCGCGCGCCCGCCAGAGCCCGAGGGCGAGGAAGATCACCGTCACCGTGCCCGCCGCGGCTAGAACCGGCAGCCCGGCGCCGAGCAGCAGGGTGAGGAAGAGCGCGGAGCCGAGGCCGCCGAGGCTGAACATGCCGTGAAAGCCCGACATCAGCGGTCGGCCGCTCGCCAATTCCACCTCCACCGCCTGGGCGTTCATCGCCGCATCCAGCCCGCCCACGCCGAAGCCGAAGAGCACCAGATCCGCCGCGAGCAGCGCCGGGTTCCGCAACAGGGCGAGCGGCGGCAACGCGAGGGTGACGAGGAGGGCGGCGGCCATCATGCAGCGGCGCGAGCCGTGGCGGCGGAGCGCCCAGGAAATCAGCGGCATCACCAGAATGGCACCGATGCCGAGGCCGATGAGCACGAGGCCGAAGGCGGCGGTGCCGAGGCCGGTGCGTGCCTTGGCATAGGGCACCAACGGCGCCCAGGCGGCATTGGCGAAGCCGCTGAGAAAAAAGAACAGCCGGGTGGAGAGCCGGGCCGCAGCCAAGACGGCGGCCGGCACCGATCCCCCCGGCCGCAGGGTCTTTTCGCTGCTCATACCATCCGCCCCTCACCCCGCCGTGCGCGGTTTGCATCGCTCGCCCGGCTTGCCCCGGCAAAGCGGAGATCCGCAGAGCGAAGGACCGCGCCGCCCCGCGCCGGAGCAAGCATCGCCAAGCGGCGGGCGCTCAGGGCCGCGCGCGAAGCCCATAGCCGCGGCTCGGCCCTTTCCCGCCCGATGGACCAGGCTGCCCCAAGCGCGGCTGCCCGGCGGGTCGGGAACCGGAAGCCCCCTCCCCGCGCGGCTCCGCGCAGGAGGTGCTCCCGGCCCGAGGCGGCAGCGGGCCCGCGCCCGCTGTCAGGACTGCTGGCGGCGCAGGAAGGCCGGGATTTCGAGCCCGCCCATCTCCTCGACTGCGGCCGGCCGGGCGGCGGCGCGCGGCGGCTCGGCCATGCGCGCCTCCGGCATCGGCGCCACGGGCTCGGCCCGCTGTTCGGCCGCGGGCTGCGGCTGCGCCCGCTTGCCGATGGCGCCGGTCACCCGGG
>NZ_BAAFHD010000017.1:0-17596 GCF_054665095.1 Acidisoma sp. C75 | reverse complement strand
GGTCTGGTGGTTCGGCGGCTATGGCATGGTGGTCTATAGCCTCGTCGAGGATCGTGGCCCCTTTACCTTCCTGCTGCGCTGGCAGGAGGCCGCGTTCGGCGGCTCCAACCTGCTTCTCGGCGCAGGCTCGGCGGCGATCGTGATCTTCCTTGGACCGCCCGTGGTGATCGGCTGGCTGCAGCGGCTGTGGCCGCAGAACGCGCTGATCGCCGATCTCCGCCGGCAGATGACCCGCGCCGGCCGCTCGCGCCGGGAGATCGCGGCCGATGCCGCCGAGCGGTGGGAGACTACCGATACCGCCCAGCGCATCGCCATGGCGCGGCGCGGCCGCAATATCGGCCTGGGCTTTTTCGTGGGCGCCCTTGCCCTCGGCTTCGTGCTCTCCACCTGGCTCCGGCTTTCGGCCGATGCCGATGCCGGCAAACCGCTGACGGCCGTCACCCTCTCGCGTGCCGCGCCGATCGATCTCGGCAAGGCCAGCCCCTGGGTGCGGGTGATGAACGGGCAGCCGCGGCTCGATTCGGTGATCGTGCTCGATTACAATATCCGCGGCCATGCCTACCGGGACTATTACACCCCGCTCTTGCCCTCCGGCTGGCAGGCGGGCGATCCGGTCTTCCTGGTCGAGAAGGATGTCACCATCCCGCGCTATCACGATGCGGAGGACAGCCCCGACCCCGCCGGCCCGATCGAGGGCGAGTTGACCCCTGGCGGCCTGCGGCAGGATGTCGCCCGGGCGCTCCGCCGCGAAGGCTTCGATGTCGGCAGCTTTACCGCCGTGCTACGGCGCCATCTCGATCTCGGTGGCAAGATCCCGGGCGAGGCCGCGGGGCTCGATATCCTTATCTGGCTGGAGACCGGGATGTTCGCCCTGATCGGCCTCTTCATCGCCATAGCACGCCAGCGGCGGCTCCGGCGGCTGGCCAAGGGCGCGGCTTGAAGACTATGGAGAGAGGGATATGAAGCAGTACAGGATCGCCGCTATTCCGGGGGACGGGATCGGCATCGAGGTTATCGCCGCGGCGATCGAGGTTCTGGAGGCCCTCAGCCGCCGCGATGGCGGCTTCACCCTCGCCTTCGACCACTTCGATTGGGGCGGCGAATACTACAAACGCCACGGCCGCATGATGCCCGCCAACGGGCGAGACCTCATCCGCCAGCATGACGCCATCCTCTTCGGCTCCGCCGGCCACCCCGACATCCCCGATCACCTCACGCTCTGGGGCCTGCGGCTCGCGATCTGCCAACCCTTCGACCAATATGCGAATATCCGCCCGACGCGCATCCTGCCCGGGATCACCTCTCCGCTCACGACCTTCGGCCAAGGCAAGCTCGACTGGGTGATCGTGCGCGAGAATTCGGAAGGCGAATATGCCGGTATCGGCGGGCGCGCCCATCAGGGCCTGCCGATCGAGACCGCCACCGAAGTCGCGATCTTCACCCGCGCCGGGGTGGAGCGCATCATGCGCTTCGCCTTCGCGCTGGCCCGCGCGCGCCCGCGCCGCCATCTCACCATCGTCACCAAATCCAACGCGCAGCGGCACGGCATGGTGATGTGGGACGAGATCGCCGAGGAGGTGGCGCAGGATTTCCCCGAGGTCACGGCCGAGCGCATGCTGGTCGATGCGATGACCGTGCGCATGGTGATGCGACCGGAGAGCCTCGACACCATCGTCGCCACCAACCTGCATGCCGATATCCTCTCCGATCTTGCCGCCGCCCTCGCCGGGTCGATCGGCATCGCGCCGACCGCCAACCTCAACCCCGAGCGGCAATTCCCCTCGATGTTCGAGCCGATCCACGGCTCCGCCTTCGACATCATGGGCAAGGGCATCGCCAATCCGATCGGCAGCTTCTGGTCTGCGGTGCTGATGCTCGAACATCTCGGGGAAGCGGGGGCGGCGGCGCGCCTGATGCAGGCGATCGAACGGGTGACGAGCGACGCCAGGCTGCATACGCCCGATCTTGGCGGCAGCGCCGACACCGCCGCGGTTACGGCTGGCGTCGTCGCCGCGATCCTCGGCGACAATCGGTAGGGCGCGGCAGGCGCCCGCGGCGATCACATCCCCCGTGCCGGCGCCTTTTGCGGCGAGCGGCATCTTGGCGGCGGGCGCCGCGGATCGCAGAATGCGCCGGGCCCGATGCTCCGCCGCACCGGCGCGCGAGAGCCACGCCGGTGCCGCCGGCCGGATGATCTGGAAGGACTGAGATGGCTGAAGAGGCGCTAGCGGGCCGCGATGCCCGAGAGGCGTTCCTCGCCGGTGGCGGCGAGATGGGCGCCTTGATGCGGGCCATGCCATGGGCGGAAACCAGCCTCGGTCCCGCCGAGGCCTGGCCCCGCAGCCTCAAGGCGGCGATCCGCATCATGCTCAACTCCCGCCAGCCGATCTGGATCGGCTGGGGGCCGGAGCTGATTTTCTTCTACAACGACGCCTACCACTCGATTATCGGCGGCAAGCACCCCTGGGCGCTCGGTAAGCCCACCGCCCTCGTCTGGCAGGAGATCTGGCCCGATATCAGCCCGCTGCTGGCGACCGCGATGCGGGGAGATGCCGGAACCTATGTTGAGCAGCGGCTGCTCATCATGGAGCGGAATGACTATCCGGAGGAGACCTACTACACCTTCTCCTACACCTCGATCCCGGACGATGAAGGCCGGCCGAGCGGCATCTTCTGCGCCAATACGGCGGAGACCGAGCGCGTCATCGGCCAGCGCCGGCTCGCCACGCTGCGGGAACTCGCAGCCGAGACCGCCAATCAGCGCGATGTTACGGGCGTCTGCACCCATAGCGCGACGGCGCTCGGCACCAATCCGTGGGATGTGGTCTTCGCCCTCATCTATGTGGCGGAGGAGGATGGCACGGGCCTGCGACTCGGCGGCCGGGTGGGCATGGCGGAGGGGCATCCGGGCGCGCCGCTGCTGCTCGACATCGCCGATGGCATCTGGCCGGTGGCGCGCGTGCTGGGCGAGCAGCGGGAGGTCGCCCAGCCACTCGCCTGGCAGGTGCCGAGCAGCGTGTGGCCGCGCCCCCCCGGCATGGCGGCCGTGCTCCCGATCCCGCCCTCCGGGCCGCGGGGCCGCGGCGGCCTGCTAATTTGCGGCCTCAACCCCTTCCGCCTGTTCGACGAGGAGTATCGCGGCTTCCTCAAGCTCGCCGCCGGGCAGATCGCCGGGGCGCTCGCCAATGCGGAAGCCTATGCCGAGACACAGCGCCGGGCGGAGGCGCTGGCCGAACTCGATCGCGCGAAGACTGTCTTCTTCTCCAATATCAGCCACGAGTTCCGCACGCCGCTCAGCCTTATGCTCGGGCCGGTCGAGGAGATCCTCGACCAGGCGGAGAGCTTGCCGCCGCCGACGGTGGAGCGCGCGCGCACCTTGCATCGCAATGCGCTGCGGCTTCTGAGACTGGTCAACGCGCTGCTCGATTTTTCGAAGGTCGAGGCGGGGCGTGCCGAGCCGGCGCTGCAATATACCGATCTCGCGCGGTTCACCGCGCTGCTCGCGAGCAATTTCGAATCGCTCATGGAGCGCGGCGGCCTCGCCTATCGGATCGACTGCCCGCCGCTTTCCCGGCCGGTGCCGGTCGATCGCGACATGTGGGAGAAGATCGTCCTCAACCTGCTGTCGAACGCCTTCAAATATACGCTTTCGGGCGAGGTGCGGATCGAACTGCGGGAGCGGGAAGGCTGGGTGCGGCTCTCCGTGCACGATACCGGCGTCGGCATTCCGGCCGCGCATCTGCCGCGCCTCTTCGAGCGGTTCCATCGCGTCGAAGGCACGCCCGGGCGCAGCATCGAGGGCAGCGGCATCGGGCTCACCCTGGTCCAGGAACTGGCCCGCCTGCATGGCGGCAATATCTGCGCCGAAAGCGAGGAGGGGCGGGGCAGTTGCTTCATCGTCGAAATCCCGTTCGAGCCGGCCTATCCGGTGCGGGTGGCACCTGCGTATGAGGCGCCCGGCGAGGCGGCGCCGCTCATGCGCGGCTTCGTGCAGGAAGCGATGCGCTGGCTGCGGCCGGAGCGTGACGAGGGCAAGCTGGTCGAGCCGGAATTCGCCCTGCCGATCAGCGATACCCCACTCGCCGCGCAACATGGCCGCGTGCTTATCGTCGACGACAATCAGGACATGCGGGATTATCTCAGCCGGCTGCTCGGCACCCGCTTCCACTGCGTCACCGCCACGAACGGCCAGGAAGCCCTCGACATTCTGCGCCAGGACCGGCCCGAGCTGGTGCTGACCGATATCATGATGCCGGTGCTCGACGGTTTCGGCCTGCTTCAGGCGATCCGTGAGGATACCGCCCTGCGGGACCTGCCGGTTATCCTGCTCTCGGCCCGCGCCGGGGAGGAGGCGAGCGTCGAAGGGCTGCTGGCAGGAGCGGATGGCTATCTCGTCAAACCCTTCTCGGCGCGGGAATTGCTCGCCCGCGTCGATGGCGCTCTCGCCCTTGCCCGCATCCGGCGGGATATGGGGCAGGCCCTGCGGGACGAGGCCCGCTCGCTCGAAATCCTCAACGCGGTCGGCACCGATCTCGCCGCCGAGCTCGATCTCGATCGGGCCGTGCAGCGGGTGACGGATGCCGCGACCACGCTGACCGGTGCCGCCTTCGGGGCCTTCTTCTTCAATACCGAGAACGAGGCCGGCGAAGCTTACAGGCTCTATACCCTCTCCGGCGCGCCGCGCTCGGCCTTCGCGCATTTCCCGCTGCCGCGGAATACCGCGCTCTTCGCGCCGACCTTCGCCGGTACGGCGATCATCCGCTGCGAGGATGTTCAGGCCGATCCGCGCTTCGGCAACAACCCGCCTTATAACGGCATGCCGGCAGGGCATCTGCCAGTGCGCAGCTACCTCGCCGCTCCCGTCGTCTCCCGCACCGGGCAGGTGCTGGGCGGGCTGCTCTTCGGCCACCCCGAACCCGGCGTCTTCAGCGAGCGCGCCGAGCGCATGCTGGCTGGCATCGCCGGGCAGGCGGCGATCGCGATCGACAATGCCCGCCTCTACCGGGCCGCCCAGGACGAGATCGAGCGGCGCCGGCAGACCGAGGCGGCGCTGCGCGACAGCCAGGACGAGCTGATGCGGCTGAACCAGACGCTGGAGGCGCGGGTCATGCTGCGCACCGCCGAGCTGGCGACCGCCAATGAGCGCCTGCGTGCCGAGGCCGAGGAGCGGGCCCAGATCGAACGCGCGCTCCGCCAATCCCAGAAAATGGAGGCGGTCGGCAAGCTCACCGGCGGCATCGCGCATGATTTCAACAATCTGCTGCAGGTGATCGGCGGCAATCTGCAGCTGCTGGCCAAGGATGTCGCCGGCAACGACCGCGCGGAGCAGCGGCTCAACAATGCGTTGAGCGGCGTCTCCCGCGGGTCGAAGCTCGCCTCTCAGCTGCTCGCCTTCGGCCGGCGCCAGCCGCTTGCCCCCAAGGTCGTCAATCTCGGCCGGTTCATCCGCGGGCTCGACGATCTGCTGCGTCGCTCGCTCGGTGATGGGATCGAGATCGAAACCGTCATCGCCGGCGGCTTATGGAATACGCTCGTGGACCCGGTGCAGGTGGAAAGCGCGCTCCTCAACCTCGCGATCAACGCCCGCGACGCGATGGCGGGGCATGGCAAGCTCACCATCGAGGCGGGGAACGCCCAGCTCGACGAAGCCTATGCCGCGCGGCATGGCGATGTAACGGCGGGCCAATACATCATGCTGGCGGTGACGGATACCGGCTGCGGCATGGCGCCCGAGATCATCGAGCAGGTGTTTGAGCCCTTCTTCACGACCAAGCCGGAGGGGCAGGGCACCGGCCTCGGCCTCAGCATGGTCTATGGCTTCGTCAAGCAATCCCAGGGCCATATCAAGATCTATAGCGAGCCTGGCCACGGCACGACGATCCGCATCTATCTGCCGCGCGTGCATGATGCGGAGGATCTGGCGACCGAGGTGACGACCGGGCCTATCGAGGGCGGCAGCGAAACCGTTCTGGTGGTAGAGGACGACGACGATGTGCGGGCAACCGTGGTCGAAATGCTCGCCGATCTCGGCTACCGCGTGCTCAAGGCGCGGGATGCGCAAAGCGCGCTCGCCATCATCGAGGGCGGCATGCCGATCGACCTGCTCTTCACCGATGTCGTGATGCCGGGAGCCTTGCGCAGCCCGGAACTCGCCCGCAAGGCGCAGGAGCGGCTGCCTGGCCTCGCCGTGCTTTTCACCTCGGGCTATACGGACAATGCGATCGTCCATGGCGGGCGGCTCGATGCCGGGATCGAGCTGCTCAGCAAGCCCTATTCGCGCGAGGCGCTGGCGCGGAAGATCCGCTATGTGCTGCGCAACCGTGAGTCGCGCGATGCGCGAGCCACCGGCAGCCTCTCCATCCTGCTGGTCGAGGATGAGGCGCTGATCCGGGTGACGACGGGAGAGATGCTCGCGGCACTCGGCTACCTCGTCTTTCAGGCCGAAAACGCGGCGGCGGCGGCGGCCTGGCTCGAGGAACGCCCGATCGACATTTTGATGACCGATCTCGGCCTGCCGGACCTGCCGGGCGAGGAACTCGCCCGCGCAGCCGTCGGCCGCCACCCGACGCTTGCGGTGATCGTGGCGACCGGGGAAGCCGCCCTGCCGCCCGGGATGGAGACCGGGCCGCTCGCCGCGGCCGTGCTGCTGCGGAAACCCTACGGCATGGCGGATCTGACGGCTGCGATCAGGGCGGCGGCCCAACGCCGGCGGTAGAAGGCGCTACCGCCCCCGCAGGCGCGCCCCGCGCGGGGCGCGCCTCAGCGGCCCGGCGCGGGCGGGAGATGCTGGCGCACCGCGCTCTGCACCAGGGGATCGAGGCTGCTATCGCCAGCGGCGACGATGGCGGCGAGCTGCGCGCGCATCTTTGGTGTCCAGAAATCGAGGATATGTGCCGCCACCTCGGCCGCCGCCTCATTGCCGCGCGGCCGCAGCTGCCGCGCGATCTGATTGGCCATGGTGATCAGCTTGTCCTCCGGCGAGCGGCTCATGCGGGCTATTCCGCCGCTTCCATGCGCCGGTGGGTGATGCTTTCCGCCTTCGCCTGTTCCTGCCAGGCGGAGGGTGCATTGGTGCGCCGCACCTGCACCGCCGTCACCTTGTATTCCGGGCAATTGGTCGCCCAGTCGGAATGCTCGGTCGTCACCACATTCGCGCCCGTCAGCGGATGGTGGAAGGTGGTATAGACCACGCCCGGCTGCATCCGCTCGCTGATATGGGCGGGCAAGGTGATGGCGCCGACGCGGCTTTCCAGCGAGACGAGTTCGCCCTCCTGGATGCCGCGGTGCTCGGCGTCGAAGGGATGGAGTTCGAGCACATCCTCCTCGTGCCAGCGGCTGTTATCGGTGCGGCGGGTCTGCGCGCCGACATTGTATTGGCTGAGGATGCGCCCGGTGGTGAGGATAAGCGGGAAGCGTGGGCCGGTACGCTCTTCGGTCGGCACGAATTCGGTGAGCATGAAGCGCCCGCGCCCGCGCACGAACCGATCGACATGCATGATCGGCGTGCCCGCGGGGGCTGCCGCATTGCACGGCCATTGCACCGAGCCGCGCTCCTCCAGAAGCGCGTAGCTGACCCCGGCGAAGCTTGGCGTGAGACGTGCGATCTCGTCCATGATCTCGGCGGGATGCGCATAATCCATCGCAAAGCCGAGCGCCTGGGCGAAGGCGATCGTCACTTCCCAATCGGCCTTGCCGGAGAGCGGCGCCATCACGCGGCGCACGCGGTTGATACGCCGTTCGGCATTGGTGAATGTGCCGTCCTTCTCCAGGAAGGAAGCGCCGGGCAGGAAGACATGCGCGTATTTCGCGGTCTCGTTCAGGAAGAGATCCTGCACGATGACGCATTCCATGGCGGCGAGCCCGGCCGTCACATGCTGCGTGTCGGGGTCGCTCTGGGCGATATCCTCGCCCTGGATATAGAGGCCCTTGAAATGGCCGGAGACCGCTTCATCGAGCATATTGGGGATGCGCAGGCCAGGCTCGTCCGACAGGGCAACCCCCCAGAGGGCTTCGAAACTCTCCCGCGTCGCATCGTCATGGACATGGCGGTAGCCGGTGAATTCATGGGGGAAGCTTCCCATGTCGCAGGCGCCCTGGACATTGTTCTGCCCACGCAACGGGTTTACCCCGGCGCCGAGCTTGCCGATATTGCCCGTCGCCATCGCGAGATTGGCGAGCGCCATGACGGTGGTGGAACCCTGGCTATGTTCGGTAACGCCGAGGCCGTAATAGATCGCGGCGGCGCCACCCGTCGCATAGAGGCGGCCGGCGGCGCGCAGTTCGGCCGCGGGCACGCCGGTCACCCGCTCGATCGCTTCGGGGGCGTGCTCCTCCCGGGCGATGAAGCGCGCCCAGGATTCGAAAGCGTCGAGATCGCAGCGGGCGCGGACATAGGCTTCGTCAACCAGCCCTTCCGTCACCACGACATGGGCGAGCGCGTTGAGCACCGCGACATTGGTGCCGGGCAGGAGCTGCAGGTGATGATCGGCCTTCACATGCGGGGTCTCGACCAGGTCGATCCGCCGCGGATCGACAACGATCAGCCGCGCGCCGGCGCGGATGCGCTTCTTCATGCGGCTGCCGAAGACAGGATGCGCGTCCGTCGGGTTCGCGCCAATGACGAGGATGACATCGGCATGATCGACGGAAGCGAAATCCTGCGTGCCGGCCGAGGTGCCGAGCGTCGTCTTCAGCCCGTAGCCGGTCGGCGAATGGCAGACACGGGCGCAGGTATCGACGTTGTTGTTGCCGAAGGCCGCGCGCACCAGCTTCTGCACCAGATAGGTCTCTTCATTGGTGCAGCGGGAGGAGGTGATGCCGCCCACCGCATCCCGCCCATACTGCGCCTGGATGCGGCGGAACTCGGCGGCGGCATGGCCGATCGCCTCCTCCCACGACACCTCGCGCCAGGGATCGGTGATGCGGGCGCGGATCATCGGGCGGAGCTTGCGATCCTGATGGGTCGCATAGCCATAGGCGAAACGGCCCTTCACGCAGCTATGCCCTTCATTGGCGCCGCCCTGCTTGAAGGGGACCATGCGGACAAGCTCGGCGCCCTTCATCTCGGCCTTGAAGGAGCAGCCGACGCCGCAATAGGCGCAGGTCGTCACCAACGAATGCTCCGGCACGCCAAGCGCGATGACGCTCTTTTCGTTGAGCGTCGCGGTCGGGCAGGCCTGCACGCAGGCGCCGCAGGAGACGCATTCGGAATCGAGGAAATCTGCCCCGGCCGTGCCGATTTTGGAGGAGAAGCCGCGCCCCAGCATCGTCAGCGCGAAGGTGCCCTGCACCTCCTCGCAGGCCCGCACGCAGCGTGAGCAGGCGATGCACTTCGCGGGCTCGAAGGCGAAATAGGGATTGCTCTCATCCTTCGCCTCGGCGCGGTGATTGGCGCCCTCATAGCCGTAGCGTACATCCCGCAGCCCGACCTTGCCGGCCATATCCTGCAATGCGCAATCGCCATTGGCCGAGCAGGTGAGGCAATCGAGCGGATGGTCGGAGATATAGAGCTCCATCACGCCGCGGCGGCGCTTGGCAAGGGCCGGGCTTTGGGTGCGCACCACCATGCCCTCTTCCGCCGGCGTGGTGCAGGAGGCGGGGTAGCCGCGCCGCCCCTCGATCTCGACGAGGCAGAGCCGGCAGGAGCCGAAAGCTTCGAGACTGTCGGTCGCGCAGAGCTTGGGCACCTCAGTGCCCATCTGCATCGCCGCCGCCATCAGGGAGGTTCCGCGCGGCACCGAGATGCGCGCGCCGTCGATCGTGAGCGTCACCTGTTCGATGGCACCTTTGGGCAGCGGGGTGCCGTAGTCGGTTTCCTGGATGAGAGGCATGGAAGGCGGCCCTCCTCTGTCACTCGGCCGCGGCGGGCAGGCGCGCGGGCGGCGTGTGGCGGAAATCCTCTGGGAAATGGCGGATCGCGCTCCGCACCGGCACGGGCGTCAGCCCGCCCATGGCGCAGAGCGAGGCATCGGCCATCACCTCGCAAAGATCCTCGATGAGCGCGAGGCTCGTCTCGGCATCGGCGCCCCGCCGCAGCTTCTCGACCTCTTCCATCCCGCGCACCGCGCCGATGCGGCAGGGCGTGCATTTGCCGCAGCTTTCGGCGGCGCAGAATTCGAAGGCGAAGCGGGCCTGCGCCGCGAGATCGACGCTCTCGTCGAACACCGTGACGCCACCATGGCCGAGCAGGCCGCCACGGGCGGCGAAGGCTTCGTAATCGAGCGGCGTGTCGAGCAGGGAGGCCGGGAAATAGGCGCCGAGCGGCCCGCCCACCTGCACCGCGCGGAAGGGCCGGCCGGAGCGCGTGCCCTGGCCCCAATCCTCGACGATGCTGCGGAGCGGCAGGCCGAAGGGCAGTTCGATCAAGCCCCCGCGCGCGACGTTCCCCGAAAGCTGCACCGGCAGCGTGCCGAGCGAGCGGCCCTGGCCGAAGGCCGCATAGGCCGCGCCGCCATGGGCCAGGATCCAGGGGATGGCCGCGAAGGAGAGGACGTTGTTGACGACGGTCGGGCAGCCGAAGAGCCCGGCGAGGGCGGGGAGCGGCGGCTTGGCGCGGACCACGCCGCGCTTGCCTTCCAGGCTGTTGAGCAGGGCGGTTTCCTCGCCACAGATATAGGCGCCGGCGCCGATCCGCACCCAGAGATCGAAGCCGGCTTCGCCGCCGAGCAGCCCCGCCGCCCGCGCCACCGCGATCGCCCGCTCCATCGCGCGGATGGCTTGCGGATATTCCGACCGGATATAGACGTAGCCGCGCGTGGCGCCCACGGCGAGGCCGGCGATCGCCATGCCTTCGATCAGGGTGAAGGGATCGCCCTCCATCAGCATGCGGTCCGCGAAGGTGCCGCTATCGCCTTCATCCGCGTTGCAGACGATGTATTTCTGCGGCGCGGCGGCGCGCGCCACCGTCTCCCACTTGAGGCCCGTGGGGAAGCCCGCGCCGCCGCGGCCGCGCAGGCCGGAGCGTTTGACCTCGGCGATCGTCTCCGCCGCGCCGAGGGCCTGGGCCCGGGCGAGCCCGGCGAGGCCGCCATGGCTGCGATAATCGGCAAGGGAGGCCGGATCGACGATGCCGCAGCGCCCGAAGGTCAGCCGCGTCTGGCCGGCGAACCATGGATGCTCTTCCGGCCTGCCAATGCGTAAGGCATGCTCTCCCCCCGCGCCCAGCCCGGCATCGAAGAGGCCAGGCACATCCTCGGGCGTGAGCGGCCCATAGCCGATCCGCCCGGCCGGCGTTTCGACCTCGAGCAGCGGTTCGAGCCAGATGGCGCCGCGCGTGCCGGTGCGCACTACAGCGATGGTCTCCCCGCGCGTCTCGGCCTCTCGCATCAGCGCCGCGAGCACCGCCTCGGCGCCGAGCGCAAGCGCCGCCGCATCGCCAGGCAGATAAAGCCGGATCATGCCGCATCTCCGCCCGCGCAGCTTTGCGCCAGGCGTTCCAGCGCAGCCGGCGTCAGCCGCCCGATCGGCATGCCGTCGAGCAGGGCGGCGGGCCCGCAGGCGCAAAGGCCGAGGCAATAGGCCGGCTCTACCGTGAGGCTGGCATCGGCGGCGGTCTCTCCCCAGCCGATGCCGAGCCGCACGAGCAGTTCCTCGGCCATCGCCGCTGCGCCGACCGACTGGCAGGCCTCGGCCCGGCAGAGTTTCAGCACATGCCGCCCCGGGGGAGCGGTGCGAAAATCATGGTAGAAGGTGATGACGCCGAGCACTTCGGCGCGCGAAAGGTTGAAGCGCTTGGCGAGCGGCTGGACGGCGCTTTGCGGGACATGGCCGAAGGCGTCCAGCACCGCATGCAGCGCGGGCCAGAGCGGCCCCTCTGCTTCCGGCAGGCCGGCGAGCAGCTCTTCGATCATCTTCGCGGTAACGCCGGATGCTCGGTCCATCCCGGCCGCGCCCGGCGACCTCGTGGCGCTCGTCTGCCCCGGCGACGGGGTCGCGCTTTTCTGCATGGTGTGAGACGTTTCCTGGCCTGGCCGCTTCGTTGGCGGCGCTTGAGGTTACGAGACGCCCCACCCCGCGCGTTGTCAATCCACGACAAATCCGCCCCGCTTTTGCGGCATGACAGGCAGGGGTGGCAGCCGGATCAGGGGGTGATCTCCACGCCATCATAAGCAAAGAGCCGGCCCGACTGCGCTGCGGTGAGGCGATCGAGCACGCCGAGCAGGCGGCCGGCGCTGTCATCTGGGGTGAAAAGGTGATCGGGCCGCACCCCGGCCTGGAAGGGGTCAGACAGGCGGCTGGCCACCGTTCCCGGATGCAAGCCGACGATCACCGCCTGTGGCCAGCGCCGCGCCGCCTCGATCGCAGCCGAACGGATGAGCATGTTGAGCGCCGCCTTGGCCGCCCGATAGCCATACCAGCCGCCGAGATGATTATCGGAAATACTGCCGACGCGGGCGGAGAGGGCAGCGATGATCGCGGGCTCACCCCGTGGCAGCAGCGGCAGCGCATGCTTGATGACCAGGGCGGGGCCGGTTGCGTTGACCAGGAAGGAGCGGGCAAGCCGCCCGGCATCGAGATCGCGCAGCGCCTTTTCCGGCGCCAGCCCTTCGCCATGCAGCTGGCCGGTGGCGATGAGCACCCGCCGAACCGGCGCACCCTCTTCCGCTGTGGCTGCCGTGATCGCGGCGAAGGCCGCCGCGATGCTCGCCTCTTCCGCGAGATCGAGCGGGAGGGCGGTGATCCGGCAATCAGCGGCGTGAGCCCCGGCCGCCGAAGCCGCCGAGCCCGGGTTGCGCGCCAGCGCGAAGACGCGGCGGACA
Organism: Acidisoma sp. C75; assembly: GCF_054665095.1. Lineage (NCBI taxonomy): Bacteria > Pseudomonadati > Pseudomonadota > Alphaproteobacteria > Acetobacterales > Acidocellaceae > Acidisoma > Acidisoma sp. C75. The sequence goes on along the minus strand of NZ_BAAFHD010000017.1, from coordinate 4,838 downwards.
GCGGGGCGGCCGAGCGCATGGCGAAGGAAGGCCCCACCCAAGGCGCCGCTCGCGCCCACGATCACCCAGCTTTCGCCATCCGCCATCGCTGCCCCGCCTGGCGGGGTGAAGCTCCCCGCCCTTCCGCCGATGGCGCGCGGGCTATTCCTCGACCCAGCAGGAGATGCCGCGCGGCGCCACCGTCTCTTGTCCGATACGGAAAGTCTTCGCGCCGGCGTTGGGAATTTGCCAGGGCTCGGTGCCGAAATTCAGCGCGAAGGTGATATTCCCGCGGCGCTGGATGCGCACTGCATCCGGAAGCCGGTTCGTCACGACCGCAGCCTCCTTCAGCAGCATCTCCAGCACATCCCGCAGCAGCGCCTCATCGAGCCAGGCGCCGAGGTAATGCAGCCGCCCGGCGCTCACCAGGGCCTTACCGCCATCGGCGAAGCTAAGACGTGCCGGCAGATCGGTCTCCAGCCATTCGCGCCACCGCACGGCGTGGCCGGCAAGCCCGGCGCCGGAGACCGGCACGGTGAGGCCGGGGCGAAGCGCGCCCACCTGGGTGACTTTGCACGGCAGCAGCGCCTGCAAGGGCCCAGGCGGCAGGGTATCGGGGATCGTGAAGCTCCGTGTCTTGGCGCCGCTGCGCGGACCGAAGAGCACCGCGCCCGGCGCCTGACCGAGGGCCGCGAGGGCTGCCTCCGTCACATGCGGCAGGCTCGGCACCGCGACGAAGCGGTAGCCGGCAAGCGATGCGCCGGGCGGCACGAAATCGACATCGAGGCCGAGGCGCCGGAGGGCGGAATACCACTGGAAGACGAGGTCGATATAGCGCCAGTCGGCGCCTTGCGGCTGCACCTCGGCGATCCAATCGGCTTCGTAATCGAAGAGGATGGCGACCGGCGCCTGGCGCATCGCCGGCAGTGGGCCGAGGGCTTCGAGTTCCCGCGCCACCTCCGCCGCTTCGAGGCCACCGGGTGAGGGGGCGCGATCCGGCCGGTTGAGCCCGGCATGCATCTGCTCCTGCGCGAAGGGCGCCTGCCGCCAGCGGAAGTAGCTCAGTACCTCGGCGCCATGCGCGAAGCACTGCCAACTCCAGAGCCGCACCGCGCCGGGGGCAGGCACCGGGTTCCAGGGCGCCCAGTTCACCGGCCCGGGCTGATGCTCCATCAGCCAGAACCGCCCGCGCCCGACGGCGCGGTAGAGATCATGGTTGAAGCCCGGGATATCGGGGTGCGAGGTCTCCGCCCAGCGCAGCTTCTCCGCCTCCGGCAGGGAGGAGACTTCGAGCGCGCCGAGCGGGTAGGAATCCCAGGAGGCGAAATCGAGATCCTCGGCCAGCTTGAAGTGGTCGAAATCGCGGAAGAAACCCATGAAGTTATGGGTCACGAAACGGCCGGGCGAATGGGCGCGGATGATCTCCACCTGCAGGCGGTTGTAGGCGACCATCTGATCGGAGGCGAAGCGGCGATAGTCGAGCCGGGCGGCCGGGTTCGTCTCCGTCACCGCCCCGATGGGGAGCGGCACGCTCGCGAAATCCGCCGCCTCCATCGACCAGAAGACGTTGCCCCAGGCTTCATTGAGCGCTTCGGGCGTCTGATACCGCCGCCGCAGCCAATCGCGAAAGGCCGCGAGATCATGGGCGCCGTACGAGAGCGTGGTTTCGTGGCAGCCGAACTCGTTATCGGTTTGCCAGCCGGCAAGGGCCGGATGGGTGCCGTAGCGTTCGGCAAGGGCAGTGACGATCCGCCGCGTCTCGCGCAGCCAGTCGGGCGAACTCGTGGAATAGTGACGGCGGGAGCCGAAGCCCTTCACCCGGCCATCGGCGCCCACCGGCAGGATGCCGGGATAGAGATCGCTCAACCATTGCGGCGGCGTCGCCGTCGGCGTGCCGAGGACGATCTTGAGGCCGGCGGCGCCCAGCACATCCATGGCGCGATCGAGCCACGCCCAATCATAGCGCCCGGGGGTCGGCTCGATGCGGCTCCAGGCAAATTCGCCGATGCGCACATAGGCGATGCCGCGGGCGCGCATCGCCGCCGCATCCTCGGCCCACCACGCCTCGGGCCAGTGTTCGGGATAGTAGCAGACGCCAAGCATCCTATTCTCCATCAGCGAGAGCAGCCGCGATCAGGCCTGGCGGCCGCTTTCGAGCCAGGCGAGATCGGCGGGTGAAAGACGGATCGGCAGCGCCGCGAGGCTGTCGTCCAGCTCGGTCAGGCTGCGCGGGCCGATCAGCGGAACGCAGGGAAAGGGCTGCGCCAGCACATAGGCGAGCGCGATGTGGATGGGCTTGCAGCCAAGGCGGGCGGCGAGCGCCACCGCGCGATCCCGCCGCGCGAAGTTCGTCTCGGAATACCAGGTTCGCACCAATTCGGCATTGCCGTGCTTGTCCCGCCCGGCGCGCTCGGTGAAGAAGCCGCGCCCTTGGCTCGACCAGGAGAAATTGACCATCTGCCGCGCCGTCAGCCATTCCTTCCACGCCTCATCCGAACAGGAGGCGCAGCCCTCCCAGACCGGCACGAGCATCTCGGCCAGCGAGAAGTTGTTGGAAAGCGCGGTCGGCGCACGCTTGCCCGCACGTTCGGCATAGTCGATCGCCGCCGCCATGCGCTCGCGGCTCCAGTTCGAGCCGCCGAAGATCCCGCGGATGCGCCCGGCCTCGGCCTCGGCGTGCATGGCATCGACGAATTCGTCCACCGGCACATCGGGGTTGTCGCGATGCATGAAGTAGATGTCGAGATGATCGGTGCGCAGACGCTCGAGGCTCTGATCGAGCTGGCGGCCGATATATTCCGGGCGACAGTAGGGAGTATGGGCGCCCTTGCCGATGACGACGCAATCCGCGCGCACGCCCCGGCTTTCCTGCCACTGGCCGAACAGCCCCTCGGTGTAGCCCATGCCATAGACCCAGGCCGTATCGAAGAGATTGCCGCCGGCCTCGAAAAACGCATCCAGCATGATGGCGCCCGAGGAGAAGCTGCGAAAATCCTCGAATCCCATGGCGAGCACGGAAGCCTGCTTGCCGAGGCCGGGCAGGTGGCGCTTCGGGATCGCGGTGCCGCCGCGGGCGAGCGGCCGGCCGGCGACCGTATGGCGCCGCCGCGCCGGCTTCTCGATCTCATATTCGAGCTTGGCATCCGCTCGCCATTTGTCGAGCACGCGGAGCGTGCCGAGCGTGTCCTGCCAATCCGGACCCGGCCAGGCAAATTCCTGAAGACCGGCGGCAATCGCCTCGCAGGCGGCATCGGCTTCGAAGGCATAAAGCCATCCCGGCTCTTCGACCATTACCCGCTCCGCCGCTCCCTGCAACGGGTGGATGGTGATCGTGCTGCTGCCCCCCGCATGGCCTGTCGCGAACCAAAAGTCCGGGACCTCGAGCCAGCCCTTGCTGCCATAGACGCGCAGCACATTGTCCTGCGCGAGGGAGACGCTGCAAGAAACCTCGGCGATGATACCGTTCGGGAAATGCAGAAGGGCGGAGGCCCACTCGTCCACCCCGGTCTCCCCCAAATGCGCGGTGCCGAGCACGCGGCTCGGATCGAGGAAGGGCGCGTCCGCCGCGACGCCCGCGAGCAGCCGCGCCATCGACACCGGATAGCCGCCGACATCGAGAATACCGCCACCGGCGAGATCATTGGCGAGCAGACGATGATCCGGCCGCGCGCCCGACAGGGCGAAGCCGAAGCTCGACCGAATGAGCCGCACATCGCCGATCGCGCCTTCGCGGATGAGGTTGATCAGGCGCAGGGTCTGAGGATGCAGGCGATACATCAAGGCCTCGCCGAGAAAGACGCCGGCCTTGCGCGCCGCGCGGATCATCGCCTCGCCCTCGAAAGCGCTGAGGCCGAGGGGCTTTTCGCACAGCACGTGCTTGCCGGCTTCTGTCGCCTTGATCGCCCATTCGGCGTGATGCGGATGCGGCGTTGCGATATAGACCGCATCGACCGCCGGATCGGCGAGCAGCCCGGCATAGCCGTGCAGGATGCGCGCACCGGGGAAGCGCGCGGCATAATCGGCGCGGGACGGATCTCGCACGCCGATCGCCACGAGTTGCCCAAGCCTGCTATGGGCGAGGCCGGCGGCAAAGGTCTCGGCGATCTTGCCGGGGCCGAGGATGCCCCAGCGGAGTTTGGCAGCGGTCATTGCTCGATCATCCTTCGCGCGGAGTATGGCTTCGATGGCCACGAATGGGGCAGGGCCTTGGCGGGTGGCTCGTCACTTGACGCTGCCGGCGGCGAGCCCGCCCTGCCAGAAGCGCTGCATGGTGAGGAAGAGGATGCCGATCGGGACGATGGAGACGAGCGATCCGGTCAGCACCAGGGAAAAGAGCGCCTGGCCGCCTTCGCCCGCGCTCGCATTCTGATACCAGGTGGCAAGACCCACGGTGAGCGGGAAAAGCTGGTTCGATTCGAGCATGACAAGCGGCAGGAAGTAGTTGTTCCAGGTCGTCACGAAAGAGAGCAGAAGCACGGTGATCAGCGCGGGCGCGAGCAGCCGCAGCACCATGCGGAAGAAGATCGCGGCCTCGCCCGCGCCATCGATCCGCGCGGCTTCGAGCAACTCGTCCGGCACCGAGGATTCTGCATAGACACGCATGAGATAGACGCCGAACGGGTTGACGAGGGAAGGCAGGATGACCGCCCAGGGGCTATCGACCAGCCCGACCTTGCTCATCAGCAGGAAGAGCGGGATGGCGAGCGCGGTCTGCGGGATCATGATCGCGCCCAAGGTGATGGCGAAGAGCATCCGCCTGCCGGCGAAGCGGAACTTGGCGAAGGCATAGCCGGCGGCGGCGGCGAGCAGCGTGGCGCCGAGGGCCGAGGTGACGGAGTAGAAGGCGGTATTGATGAGCC
>NZ_BAAFHD010000016.1:0-20660 GCF_054665095.1 Acidisoma sp. C75 | reverse complement strand
CTGGACCGCGCGCGCGCCTGGTTCGCCGCATCGAGCACGGCGCGCCGGGAGGCGCTGCTCGCCGCCATCATGGCCGGCCTCCCCGGCGCCTATGACCGCTACGATATCGCCGGACTCCGCCGCATGCTGGCGAGCTATGCCGGCATCGACCGTGCCGGACTGCGCGCCAACCTCGCCCGCTTCCTCCGCGAAGTGGTGCCGGTCGCCGAGGAATGCGGCCTCCGGCTGTGCATCCATCCGGACGATCCGCCGCGCCCGATCTTCGGCCTGCCGCGCATCGTCTCTTCGGAAGAGGATATCGCCTTCATCCTCGGTGCGGTCGAGAGCCCCGCCAACGGCCTGACGCTCTGCACCGGTTCGCTCGGCGCGGCGCCGGCCAACGATCTGCCGGCGATCGCCCGGCGCTTCGCCGACCGCACCTGGTTCGCGCATCTGCGCAATGTGCGGAACGAGGCGGACGGGTCCTTCACCGAGGCCGAGCATCTCGGGGGTGACGTGCCGATGGTGCCGGTAATCGAGGCGTTGATGGCGGCCGGCAGCCGTCGCCACGCCGCAGGCGACCCGGACTGGGCGATACCGATGCGCGCCGATCATGGCCATGAACTGCTCGATGACGCGGCGCGGCAGAGCTTTCCGGGCTATCCGCTCGTCGGCCGGCTGCGCGGACTCGCGGAATTGCGGGGAGCGATGGTCGCCGTCGCCGGTCTGCGCGGCTATCCCCTCAATGCCACCGCCAGGGTCAACGACTCAAGCTAGCTCACGCCCCCCTACGAGGCTATCGGAGTCAGGCTAAGAGCGAGGGTCGCTCACTTAGCCCGCTGCCTGCGTCAACCGCCGGCACGCCGCCAGCAATGCGTCATGGACGAGCGGCTTGCCAAGGATCGGCACCCGGGCCAACCGCTCGGGCACCAGCAGGCTGAGGCCAAAGCCAGTGACGAAGACGAACGGCACCCCCCGCTGCAGAAGCAGATCGGCGACCGGTTCGGCAGTCTCCCGCCCGAGATCGAAATCGAGCAGCGCGAAGCTCGGCTGCACGGTTTCGAGCAGGGCAAGCGCCTCGGCCACGTTCGAGGCGAGCCAGCAGGCATCCGCCCCAAGGGTGCGGACCATGAACTCGATATCGAGCGCGATCAGCGCCTGGTCTTCGAGGATCAGCACCGAATGCCCGGCAAGCTGCGTCATCACCGGCAATGGCGGGCCCTCGGCACCCGCCGGCTCGGCCAGCAGGCGCTCAGCAGGGGTTCGCTTGTCGGCGGGCATGCGCATTTCCTTGAAATCAACCAGTTGTGTTCACGAGTAACATAGGCTCGGCGCTTTGTCGGTCCACTTGTGGACTGATGCGATCACCCGTCCTGCGGAGGCCCCGAGATGACTAGCCCCACGCCAGACGAACTGGCCGGCAATGCCTTGCTTTCCACGCTGCGCGAAGCGGATCGCGCAAGGCTGATCCCCCATATGCTCGTCTTCCCGCTCAAGGCCGGAGATATCCTTCAGCGCGCGGGCGACCCCGTGACCGATACCTGGTTTCCCTGCGGCCCGGGCATGGCGTCCTTCACGGTGAATACCGGCCCGAACGAGGAAGATGTCGAAGTCGTCGTCATCGGACGAGAGGGAGCGATTGGCGGCATCGTGTCTCACGGCAGCCTGCCCTCCTTCGCCACCGCCGCGGTGCGCAACCCGGGCAAGTTCCTGCGGATCAAGACAGCCGCGCTGGAAAACGTCAAACTCGAATCACTGACGCTCCGCCACTGGTTCGCGTGCTATTCGGATTGCCTGCTCGCCCAGGTCTTTCAGACCGCCGCCTGCAACGCCAAGCACACCATCATGCAGCGCGCAGCCAAATGGCTGATCGCCGCCGTCCGTCGCACCGATTCAAAAGAATTCGAAATGACGCAGGAACAGCTGGCCCAGCTGCTCGGCGTCGGCCGCACCTTCGTCACCCGCACGATCGCCAAGCTGCGGGCCGACGGGCTGATCGAAACGCGGCGCGGCGTCTTCATCGTCCGTAATATGGGGGGGTTGGAACGCCTATCCTGCCAATGCACGACCGCGATCGACGAGCATTTCGAGACGGTGATGCACGGGCTCTACCCGCCCGAGTGAGCCGCAAGGCGGCGACAGCCCCGCGCTAGGTGCGATGCCCATCCGGCCGGCCGATGCCCAGAGACGCCCAGCTTTTCGTCAGCGCCTTGGCAAACAGCCGGAGCCCGGTCAGCTGCTGCTCGACATAGGAGCCGGTGGCGAGCGCCTCCGGCGCCCGGGCATCGCCCGTCGCCAAGTATTCATCGGAAAAATCGGCGGTGCGGAAAAGGATATCCCAGATCGGGAAGACCGAGGCGTAGTTGCAGCTCGTCCGTCCTGCCGCACGCAACCCGTGATGGAATCGATGAAAGCGCGGCGAGACGATGAGCCATTCGAGCGGGCCGAAGGAGAGGCGGATATTGGCGTGGCTGAGGCTCTCGATGAATTTGAGCGAGAGCAGCAGGATCGGAAATTGCAGCGGCGGAATGCCGATGAGAAGGCCGATCACGAAGAACCAGAGGAAGGAGATCGCGTCATCCAGCAGATGGTTGCGATCGTCGGACCAGAAGCTCATCTGCCGCTGGGCATGGTGCAGGGCATGCAGCGCATACCACCACCGGAAAGAGTGGGAGAGGCGGTGCCGCCAGTAATCCGCGCAATCGAGAATGAGGGCGTACAGGAAGAAGGTGAGGAGCGGATGGCCGAAGAGGCCGGGCACCACGGAATCGAGCGTGGGTGGGATGAAGCCGCGCTCCACCAAAAGCCCGGTGGTCCAGGTCTGCACCTGGTAGAAGAGCACGAAGGTGATGATCGGCACGACGCCGACGCGATTGAGGAAGGTATAGAAGATATCGACGAGCACCGCCTTCTTGTCCGCCCACCGCTCCACCGGCCGCCAGGCCTCCAGCGGCAGACAAACCGCATAGGTGACCAGCACGGCAAAGAGCCCATAGACGCAGACGAGGCACCAGTCGAAAGCAAGATCGTCCCAGGCCATCCAGTGCATGTGAAACAGCACCGGCACCACGAGGTACTGCTCCATGTAGCCCGCGATGATGGAAAAGAACCGATCGAGCGACATTGACGATCCCTACCCTGCCCTGCTCTGCCCCGGAGGCTTCCGCGGGAGCCGCAGCCTTCAGACCCGCTCCGCCGTCACCCTACCCGGATTGGCGAGCATGGTGTTCAGAAAGATGCCGTGCGGCGAGCGGCCGACGGGAATCGTCGTATAATCCCCACTCCGCGGATCGAGCACCGCCACCTTCTCGGCAAAGCGCACCGCGATCCAGATATTGCCCTGCGGGTCGATCGCGATATCGTCCGGCCCGCCCGGGATCGGGTAGGTGCGACGGATCTCGAAACTCACCGGATCGAGCGCGGTGAGCCCGGTGCGGCCGGGACCACGGTTCGAAACGTAGAGCACCTTGCGCTGGCTATCGAGGAAGATGTTATGTGCGCCATCGCCCGTTACCACCTCGCGTAGAACGCGCCCGTTCTCCGGGTCCACCTCGACGAAGCCGCGGCCGCCCATGATGCAGCAGAGCACTTTGCCGCGGTGCCAGAGCACGCCGGCCGGCGTCTCCCCCACCTTGCTCGACCACCGCTCCGTCATGCTCACGAGATCGAGCGAGACGAGGGAGTTGGAATTCTGCATCGAGTTGAAGGACCAGCGGGAATCCGGCGAAAAGCCGAGATGGCTCGGCCATAGCCCGACCTTGAAGCGCTTGACGAGGGCCATGCTGGCTGCGTCATAGACATCGACGAAATCGAGCCGCAGCGCATTCACCACGAAATACTTGTTATCAGGGGTAAAGCCGATCTGGTACGGATCGGCGAGCCGCTGATGGCCGAGCGGTGCGCCCGTGACAGGATCGAAGCGGAAGAGCCCGTTGCCGCTTGCATCGCAGATCAGCAGCGTGCGCCGGTCCGCGGTCAGGGCCCAATGGCTCGGCTCTCTAAAGGTCGGCTCGGTGCGGAGCACGCGCCGCGTCGTCATGTCGATAATGGAGACGGAGCCTTCGGCCGAATTCATCACGAAAGCCAGCGGTTGCATTGGTGCGGCCTGGGCTTTCGGCACGAGGGCCAGACCAAGCGGGAGGGCGAGGGCGGAACGGCGGGTGATCATGGCGGCGGCACGCCTTTGGCTCGGTCGTGAAAAACGAGACGCCTCTATGCTGCGAAACTGGCGCCGTTTCAATGCCTAAGAACAGAAAGCTCGCCGGCTTTCTTAGGCGGCGTTGCCGCCCGGCGGAGCAGCACTCGCCTTTTCGCGGTGACCGGGGCCTTTTCCCCGCGCGACGCTTGACCGACCGATGAGAGGCCGGGACGCCAGCGGCAGAAGCGCGGAGACGAAACTCACGCGAGCCCTCTCTTCACAATTGCGCAAGCGACAGCAGCCGAGCTCATCACAACCTGTTTGTGATTGGACAAGCTGGAGTTCGCCGAATAGCGATTGCGTGTCGCCGCGCTGCATCGCCGCGCAAAACCTCTGTCGTGCGCTCGTCATGTGCAGCACTTGCAGACATCATCGCCATCTTAACTTCCGTTGGGTTTTTGTCGTTCTTCCATCACATGAACTTGTCTTGCCGTTGCTTGGTCATTTTTTGCACTAAATTGGTCTGGTTGGCATCGTACAGCCACCCGCCAAACGCGGCATACCATCCCTGAGCAGTTTCTTTTTTGACCTTCGCAAGTGAGGCACAAGGCATTTCCCTCCTCAGAAGCATGCGCGTCGCGCGTGAAGAATTGGCGGTTCCGCGAATTCCACTGTCCGCACCATTGGAGTCCCTGCTGCGGGCCGCGACGGAGCGCACCGAACTACGAAAGATGGTCGCGCATCTACGCCACGAACTGGCCTTGGCGCAGGCGCACCATGCAGCCGCCGCAGCCGAGCGCGATGCTCTCCTCGCGTCGTCCTCCTGGCGGCTGACCCGCCCGCTGCGGGCGCTCCGTGCCCTGCTCGCCCCGCGGCCGGGCACGCCTCGCACCGCCGATGAGGCCAAGACCGTACCGGGGCCGCGCACCGCTGCCGACCCTCAAACCAAAGACCGAGGCGACGCACCGCAGACGATCCCGACGCGGGACGAGAGCGAATACCAGGCCTGGGTCGCGCAGCATGATCGCTTGCGGGCTGAAGACCGGCAGGATATCGCCGCCGCCATCGACCACATGGCGGAGCGGCCGCTCTGCTCCATCCTCCTCACGGTTGGCAACGCGAGGCCCGGGGATGTGGCGCAGGCACTCGGCAGTATCGCTGCTCAGCTCTATGGCGCCTGGGAGGTTCTGCTTATCCCGGCGGATTCTGCGCCTCTGGATCTGTCGCTCGCGCCCGACCTCATGGCCCGCATTGGCCCGCGGCTCCGCATCCTCAGGGAGAGCGATGCTCCGGCCTACTGTGGTGCGCTGGCAGCCGCGGTTACTGAGGCCCGGGGCAGCATCCTCCTGGTGATGGATGCGGCGATCCGCCTCGCCGAACAGGCGCTGTTCGAATACGTCGGCCCATTCATCAACGATCCTGATTGTGCAGTTGTATACGCAGACGAGGATCGGCTCGGCGACGATGGCCGGAGATGGCTGCCTTTCTTCAAGCCAGACTGGAATGTGGATCTCGCCCTGACGCACAACATCGTCGGCCGCGCGGCGGCCTATCGGCGATCCTCCGTGCAGGCGCTTTGCGCGGTGGAGCCCGCGCTCGAACCGGGACCCGATCTCGCCCTGCGGCTCGCGGGCGCGATGCCGCGAGCGAAGATCACACATGTGCCAGCCATCCTCTTCCATCAGCAGGACGCGCCGGAGCCCGCGGAGGAGACCGAAAACGCCCCGCACTGGCTGCATCGCGATGCCCATTCCTACGAGACGGTGCGCGCCTGCCTCGATGCCCTTGGCCACCACGCGGTGACGATCACCGAGGCGGTGCCGGGCCAGCCGCTCTTTCGCCTGCAATGGCCGCTGCCCGATCCGCCGCCGCGCGTCTCCGTCATCATCCCGATGCGCGATCAGGCGTTGCTGCTCACCCGCTGCATCGGCGGGCTTCTGCATCAGACGGATTACCCCGATCTTGAAATCCTGATCTTGGACAATGGCAGCACGGAACCGGAGGCGCTGCGCCTGCTTGCCCGCCTGCCGGAGCAGGATGCCCGCGTGCGGGTGCTTCGCCATCCTGGCCCCTTCAATTACGCGGCGCTGAACAACCACGCGGCCGCGGAAGCAAGCGGCGAGATTCTCCTCCTCCTCAACAATGATGTGGAGGTGATCGAGAGCGGCTGGCTGCGTGAACTCGCCGCCCATGCCATTCGGCCCGATATCGGCGCCGTCGGCGCGCGCCTGCTCTATGCGGACCGGCGAGTGCAGCATGCCGGCGTCGTCCTGGGCGTCGGCTCGCATGCCGGCGGCCCCGGCGTCGCCGGGCATTTCGGCCAGGGCGCCGAGGCCGAGGATGTCGGCTACTTCGGCCAGTTCATTCTCACCCGGGAAGTATCCGCCGTCACCGGCGCCTGCCTTGCCCTCCGCCGGTCGGTCTATCAGCAGGTGGGCGGCCTCGACGCGAAGAACCTGCCCGTCGCCTTCAACGATGTCGATCTCTGCCTGCGGATCCGCGCGCTCGGCCTGCGGATTATCTGGACACCTTTCGCCGAACTCTACCACCTCGAATCGGTCTCGCGCGGGCGCGATTTCGTGGGCGAGCGGGAGCTGCGCGCTGCGGAAGAAGCCAATTACATGCGCGCCCAGTGGGGCGCGGTGCTGGATCGGGACCCGTTTTACAACCCGAATTTCGATCGGCGGGACCATCACTTCAATCTTCGGCAGAAGCCGCCGCCCCGTTCCTGGCGTCGGCCGGATAGCGTGCAATGACCGAGCAGACGATCGACGCCCCCCGCCCCGCGGGCCTGCAATCTGCACGCGGCGAGGATGCGCCGCTCGCCGAGGGCGCATCCTCCCCCCTTGCGGTGGTTGGGATGCAGGCCGCGAACGCGCGTGCCGAAGAGCCCGGCCGCAGGCTCGCCGCCGGGCTCGATCAGGATCTCCCCGCCCGGCTTCACCTCGGCAAGGGGAACGTGCTCAGCCTGCAAGGCTGGTGCTATGCCCCGGGCGGCGCGCTCCGCACGCTCGAGGTGCTGGTCGGCGAAGCCGCCTATCCGATCGCGCATCACAGTTGGGCCCGGCCGGATATCTTCACGCGGGACTGCCCGGCAGAGGACGCGACGGGCGCAAGCCTTATGAGCGGCTTCGAGGGCCTCGCGCCGCTGCCTGCGATCGGCACCCCTCAATCCGTCACGCTACGCCTGCGTGCCACCCTCGAAACGGGAGAGAGCGCCCAAGCGATCCTTGGTAGCATCCTCCTGCTCCCTGGCCATGCCGCGCGGCCCATCGCCGCCGCCTGGCCCGGCACCGGGCCGCGCATCGCCATCTGCATGGCGACCTACCATCCCCCCGCCGATCTTTTCGAAGCGCAGATCGCCTCCTTGCTGGCGCAGACGCATGGGAACTGGATCTGCATCATCAGCGACGACGGCACGCCGAATGAAGCCTTTGACCGTATCCGCTACCGGCTAGAGGCCGATGGGCGCTTCCATCTCTTCCAGAACGCCGAGCGGCAGAATTTCTATCGGAATTTCGAGACCTGTCTCGGCTACGTGCCAGACGATGCGGAATATGTGGCGCTCTGCGACCAGGATGATGTCTGGCATCCCGAGAAGCTCGCGAAGCTGCTTGGCGCTTTCGATGGGGAAACGACCCTCGCCTACAGCGATGCCCGGATCGTCGATGCCGGCGGTGCTGTGCGCTCCGCCACCTTCTGGGTGGGACGGCGCAACAACTACACCGATCTCGCGACGCTGATGGTGGCCAATACCATCACCGGTGCGGCGGCGATGATGCGGCGGGATCTCCTCGCCGATATCCTGCCCTTCCCCGAACCCGTCGGGCCGATGTTCCACGATCACTGGATCGGCCTGATGGCGCTCTATCGCGGGCGCATCGCCTATGTCGATCAGCCGCTCTATGATTACGTCCAGCACGCCGAGGGTGTCATCGGCCACAACTACAATGCCTGGCCGGGCTTCCTGGCGCTCGCCCGCGAAGTGCTGCGCCATCTCCCCAATCGCGGCCGCATGGCGCGCGCGGCGACCGGTCTGCTGAAACAGGCTGTCGCCGATTACGTCTTCGTGCAGCAGAAGGCGATGCTCGGCCGTATGCTGCTGCTCCGCTTGCCTGAGGCGGCGCCGGGCAAGCGAGCTGTCGCCGGGCGGTTCGCGGCCTTTACCACCGCGCCCGGCGCCGTGCTGCGCGAAAAGATCGCCGCCAGCCTCACCCGCCGGCCGACACTCAATCTCGAAGGCATGTTCCTCTGGTGCCTCCTCGGCACCCGGCTGCGCAACATGGCCTTTCGTGCCAAGAGCGCCGAGATCGTCCGCCTGCAGAAGGAGCGGCCAGGCGCCCGCCTCCTGGAAGCGGTGATCGCCGGGGAGGCGGCTGCACCCGCCGCACACCAAGCATTGGCCGAGATGCCGACGCCCGAACCCGCGGCCGAAGCACCGCGCCTTGGTGTTTTGGAATATGGCAATACGCGGCCGATCTTCCATAACATCTCGGGCCTCACGCTCGACGTGTCGAACGCGCATCCGAAGCGGGCGAACCTCCTGCTCGCCATGATCGACTTCAAATATGTCTTCGGCGGCTATCTCGGCATGTTCAACCTCGCGCTGCGCCTCAGCCGGGAAGGCTACCGCACGCGCATCATCCTGCATGAACATAGCGCCTGGGATATGGCCGAGTGGCGCCAGCAGATCCGCAAATACCCCGGCATCACCACGCTCTTCGACGAGGTTGAGGTGATCAGCCGCTTCGACCGCACGATCCCGGTGCCGGTGAACCCGCAGGACCGCTTCATCGCCACCAACTGCTGGGCGGCCCATATCGCGCATGAGACGGTGGCTGCGCTGGAGGAGAAGCGCTTCCTTTTCATGATCCAGGAATACGAGCCCTATTTCCTGCCGATGAATTCGATCAGCGCGCTCTTCCAGCAGGCCTATGATTTTCCGCAGGTCGCGCTGTTCTCCACGGATCTGCTGGCCGAGTTCTTCCGCCAGCAGAAGATCGGCGTCTTCGCCAGGCCCGGCGGGGAAGCGCAGGCCGCCGTCTTCAGCAACGCCATCCAGAGGTTTCACCCCAAGCGCGAGGTGTTGGAGAGGGCCGAGCGGCGGGTGCTGATCTATGCCCGGCCGGAAGAGCATGCGGCGCGCAACCTCTTCGAACTCAGCATGATCGCGCTCTCCAAGGTTGCGCGGGATCCGCGCCTCTCGCTCGATCGGTGGTCGTTCCACGGCATCGGCTCGATCGATCGGCAGGTCAATCTCGAACTCGCGCCCGGCGTGCCGCTGCAACTCGTCCCCAAGACCAGCCTGCAGGACTATATCGACATGATGCCGCGCTTCGATGTCGGTCTGTCGCTGATGTTGACACCGCATCCAAGCCTGGTGCCGCTGGAGATGGCGGCCGCCGGCATGTGGGCTGTGACCAATACCTTCGCCAACAAGACGGCGGAGGCGCTCGCCGCCATTTCGAGCAATCTGATCGGCGTGCCGCCGACGATCGATGGAATCGCCGAGGGCATGGTGCAGGCGATGCTGCAAGTGGACGATATCGACCGGCGCCTGGCGGGTGCGGCGGTCGCCTGGCCGACCGATTGGGATGCGGCTTTCCCGCCGGAGACGATGGCGGCCATGCGCACCTTCCTCGGCCCGGTCGTCGCCGATGCCTGATCCGCTTCCGCCCGGCCCGCTTGCGCAAGCCGCCCATGCCGCGGCGCCGCCTGACCAGGATGACACGATGTCGCTCGCCCATCGCTACGATCAGCGCTTCTTCGAGGAACAGGCGGGCGGCAGCCTGCACTCGGCGCGCCTCGTGCTGGCCGAGGTGCTGCCGCTCGTCCAGCCCCGCCGGATCGTCGATATCGGCTGCGGCATCGGCACCTGGCTCAGCGCCGCGCGTGAAGCGGGCGTGGCCGAGATGCTCGGCCTCGATGGCGCCTATGTCGATCCGGCGGCACTGCTCGTCGATCCGGCGGTCTTTCGCCCGGCCGATCTCGCGGCCGAGGGCAGCATTGCAGCAGCGCTTGGCCGCGATGGAGAGAAGAGGTTCGATCTCGCCCTCTGCATGGAGGTCGCCGAACACCTGCCGCATACGCGCGCGCCCTCGCTGATCGCCGAGCTCGGCAGCCTTGCCGATGCGGTGCTGTTTTCCGCCGCCGTGCCGTTCCAGTTCGGCGAGCGCCATATCAACGAAGAATGGCCGGAATATTGGGCGATCCTGTTTCGCGCCCAAGGCTTCCTGTGCTTCGACTGCCTGCGGGATCAGCTGTGGCAGGCGCCCGGCATCGATTGGTGGTATGCGCAGAACAGCCTGCTTTTCCTGCGGGAAGGCTCGGCCGTGGCGGCGCGCCTGGCACTCCGCCTGCCGCCGCCTGCAACTGGCACGCTCGCCCGCGTCCACCCGCAGAACCTGCTCACCAATGTCTTGAGCCTGCCGCGCCGTCAGCGGCTTGCAGCCTCGGCCGAGGAGTTCTCGGACCTCGCGCTGCTCCAGCAGGCCTATGCCGGCGGCGCGCGGGCGCTGCCCCCGCTCGCCGCGCTCACCCGGGCCGCCGGCGCGGGGGAGCAGGATCGCAGCGTCTTTCCCTGGACCAGGCTGGAGATTTATCATCCTGAAGGCGAGATTGCCGCGCTGCAGGCCGAGGTCGGCGCGCTCTACGCCAAGGTAGCCGAGGTCGGCCGCTATCTCGGCGCGGCAGAGGCGGCACTTGCCGGAAGCCGTGAGGCGCTGGCGGCCGAGCGCCGGGCGCGGCTTGAAATGAAATCCCGCCTCGATGAGGCGGAGGGGCGCATTCAGTATCAACACGGCATCGTCGATGGCTTGCGGCTCGATCTCTATACGCGCGGTGAGGAGCTTGCCGCGCATGCGGCCGAGATCGCGGCGCTGCGAGCGACGGTTGCCGACCAGGCGGCGCTCGGCATGGAAATCGCGCGGCTGCAGCAGGAGATGCTGGCGCGCGAAGCCTCTCCCGAATGGCGCCACGGTGTGCGCGTGGTGGCGTTGCAGCGCCGCCTGCCGCGCCCGCTGCTGCGCCTCATCGGCCTTATGCTGCGCCTGGCTCGGGGCACCGCGAGCCAGCCGGAAACCACGGCCGCGCCCCCGCTCGCGGGGCCACCCGCCGTCCCGGCTCTCACCGCCTCAGCCGATGCGCCAGTCGAGGCGGCCGAGCCACAGGCGAGCGAGAGGGCGGAAGCCGGCTGGTCCTCCGCCGATAGCGCGCTCATCTGCAAGTTCGGCGAAACCTACGGCCGCGTCGGCCGGGCGACGCTCGCCAATGGCATCGCCCGCCTGCGCCGCTTCGATCTCTTCAGCGAGGAGGATTATCTCAAACGGAACGAGGATGTGGGGGAAGCGGGGCTCGATGCTTTCAGCCATTTCCTGCAGGCAGGCGCCCTCGAAGAACGCGGCCGCACGGATGCGGAAGAACTCGCGCGGGTGATGAGCAGCGTCCTGCTGCACGGCCATGCCGCACGCGTCCCGCCGCCGGCGCTTGACGCCGCGCACGGCGGCGAAGCCGGCGAAGCCGACACATCGTCGGACCATGCGGCTCTGGTCCAGGATGTCGGGCCGATCGGCATCTTCGTCAGTTCCCACGGCAATCTCTTCATGAGCGACATCGCCGAGGATCTCGCGCGCGATCTGCGCGCCATCGGCTGCAGTGTGAGCGTGCTGGATGAGACGAGCCCGATCGACGCGCGTCCGCCGGTCAGCCTCTTCGTCGCGCCGCACGAGTTCTTCACCCTCGGCAGCGGGCGGCGATGGATCCGCGACGATGTGCTCTGGCAGGGCTTCATGTTCGCGACCGAGCAGGTGCAGACCAAGTGGTTTCAACTCTCGCTGCCGTTCATCCTGATGTCCGGCGGGGTCATCGATATCTGCGTGCAGACGGCGGAACTTTTCGGCCGCACCGGGCTGCCGGCGTTGCACCTGCTGCCCGGCTGCCGCTTCCAGCCGGCCGGGCTGACGGAGGCCGACCGGCGCCATCCGCTCTTCCGCGTCCTGCCCCAGGCGGCCCAGGCACCGCCGCTGCCGGCCACCGCCTTTTCCGCCCGCCCGCTCGACATCGCCTTCTTCGGCAATTCGAGCGAGAAGCGGGACCGCTTCTTTGGCCGCAACGCGGCCTTCTTCGCGGATTACGAAACCTTCCTCTACTGCCGCCGGGCCGAGCGCGGGCCGCTGCTCGGCCAGGGGGAGGAGGATGCGCTGTCCCGCCTCGCCGCGCATGTCTCTGGCCATGCCAAGATCATGCTTAATATCCACCGCGAGGATTTCGGCTATTTCGAATGGCACCGCATGGTCCGCCTCGGCATGTGCGGGGGAAGCGTCGTCGTCTCCGATCCCTGCCTGCCGCACCCCGATTTCATCGCCGGCGAGCACTACTTCCAGGAGCAGACACGCCACATGCCCGATCTTCTGGAATGGCTGCTGCGGAGCGCCGAGGGGCAGCGCGAGGCCGAGCGGGTGCGCAGCAATGTCGATCGTCTGCTGACGTGCCAGTTCGACACGCGGGAGACGGCGGCGACCCTGCTCCGCTTCCTCAGCCAGCATCGTGCGCGAGGCTGAGGCAAGCATGACCGATCATCCCGCCGAGGCCGAGTGCATCTTCACCCATGAGCGCCAGGCCCTCCCCTCGCCCGACCTCGTGACCGTCGCGATCAGCCTCTTCAACTATGCCCGCTTCCTGCCCGATTGCCTCGGCTCGGTCGCGGCCCAGCGGCACGCGGCGCTCGATCTCGTCATCGTGGACGACAGGTCGGAGAAGGACGACTCGCTCGCGGTCGCCCGCGCCTGGATGGAAGCGCATGTCGATCGGTTCGAGCGGATGACCTTGCTGCGCCACCGCCGCAACCAGGGCCTCGCGCGAAGCCGCAATACCGCTTTTGCCGCTGCGCGCGGCACGCATGTCTTCGTGCTCGACGCCGACAATATGCTCTATCCGCGCGCCATCGGCCGGTTGCTGCGGGCGGTGCAAGCCGATGGCACCGCCGCAGCCTATAGCCAGATCGAACTCTTCGGCGACAAGAGCCGCATCGGCATCGCCGACGTATGGCAGCCCGAATGGCTCAAGACCGGCAACTACATCGATGCCATGGCGCTCGTCTCACGCGATGCCTGGCGCGATTGCGGTGGCTATTCGCATATCGAGGGCGGCTGGGAGGATTACGACTTCTGGTGCAAGATGATCGAACAAGGCTATGAAGCGCTGTTCGTGCCCGAAATCCTCTGCCGCTACCGTGTGCATGGCACCTCCATGCTGCGAACGGAATCCGCCCGCTCCTACGACAGCATGTTCGTCGAGATGACGATGCGTCATCCCTGGATGCGCCTCGCCCCGATCGCGCCCGAGTTCCGGCTGCCATGAGTGCCGCAGCCGCGCTGCGCCCCGAGATCGACCTCGCGACCGTCTATCCTCTGGCGCAGGAGGAGGTGCTGGCCCTGCCGCTGGGCTACCGGCCGGAGGGCTGGCCGGCGGCGCCCCGCATCGGCGTCATGCTGCATGCCTTCCATATCGACGTGCTGGCGGAAATCGCCGCCTATCTCGCGCATCTGCCGTTCCCGGCGGATCTTTTCGTCACTACCGACGATGCGGCCAAGCAGGCAGCGATCGGCGCGCAATTCGCGGCCTGGCCAGGCGGGAGGATGGAGATCCGCCTCACCCCTAATCGCGGGCGGGATGTGGCCCCCAAGCTCGTTGGCCTCGGCGCGATGCATGCGGGCTACGATTTCGTGCTGCACCTGCATACCAAGCGATCGAGCCATGAATCGGGGCTCGCCGGCTGGCGCGGCTATCTGCTGGAAACGCTGCTCGGCTCGCCCGAGGTGGTGCTCGGCGTTTTCGAGGCCTTCCGCCAGGCGCCGAGCCTCGGCATGCTGGCACCGCAGCATATCGACCAGCTGCGGCCATGGGTCCGCTGGGGCGAGAATTTCGCCGCCGCCGCCGCGCTCGCCCGCCGGATGGGCTTCACGCCCGCTCATGCCGCACCGCTCGAGTTTCCCTCGGGCTCGATGTTTTGGGCGAGGCCCGAAGCACTCCGCCCCTTGCTCGATCTCGGCCTCAGCTTCGAGGATTTCCCCGAGGAGGCAAGGCAGACCGATGGCACCCTCGCCCATGCGATCGAGCGGCTCTACTACCTCGCCTGCGAGCAGGCGGGCTTCGGCTGGATGAAGATCACCCGCCCTGCCATGCTGCGTGCGCCGGGCGCGGTGCAGACGGTGCGCAACCCGGCCGAGCTTCGGCGCCTGCTCCGCCGGGCGCAGCGCGCCCTGCTGGCGGAGGATGCCGGTCATGGCGAGACGGTCGCGGATCATCCGCACATTCCCTTCTTTCCGCCGCGCCCCAAGCGCCTGCCCTATCTGCCCTGGCGCCGGCTGACCGGGGAGGGAGCGCCCGCCCCGCGCGCCAGCTTGCGCCATCTCGCGGGCGCCGGGCCTGCCGCCGATGGACGCGCCGTCGCCCAGGCTTTCGCCGACGGCGCCGATCTCATTGTGCTGGGCGAGCGCCTCCTGCCGCATCCCGGCGCCTTTGCCGCCCTCGCCCGCATGGCCGCAGCCGCGGATGGCTGCTGCCTGCTGGAGCCGGCGCTGCTGCCGGCCCCGGCGCCACAGATCGCCGATGCCGAAAGCCTTGCCGTGCAGGCCCCGAGCGGTCTGGCCCTCGCCCTTTCGCGCGCCGCCTTCGCGGCTCTCGGCCCGATCGCGGGCGAGGCATCCGGAAGCCTCCTGATCCGCCACCTCATCACCGCGGGCGAGAGGGCGGGACTGGCCTTGCGGCTCTGCCCCGATGCGCACGTCTTCCCTGGCGCGGGCGCCCGCTTGCTGCCACCCGCCGAGGCGCCGCTGCTCGATCTCTTCATCCTGCTTGAAGACGAGACGGTCAGCCCGCTCGTCGAACGCACCGTCTTCACCCTGCTCGCGCAGGAGGCGCCGCTACAGCTCGCGCTGCATCTCTTGCTCATTCGCTTCCCGCAAGCCGCCCGCCAGGCGCTCCGCGCCCGCCTCGCCCCGCTCCGGCCGCTCAACCCCGCGGCGCGGATCATGCTGCATCATTGGGATGAGCCGGCGCCCTTCGATGCGCGCAGCGCGCTGCTGAGCCTCGGCCTCACTGCTGCCAGCGGCCGCTACCTCCTGGTGCTCTCACCGGGAGACTTGCTCGGGCCCGGCGCGCTTGCCCGCCTGCTCGGCCGGCTCACCGCCGGCGACGAGGCGGAGGTCGGCGGCCTGCTGAGCCAGGAGCCGGTGCTTTGGTGGGGGGAGAGCGTCGTGCCGCAGCCGGCCGCGGAATTAAGCCTCGCCCCCATCACTCTCTTCGATCGCCGCCGCATCCGCCCCGCGCCCGACCGCCTGCTTGCGGAAGCGGCAAGTGAAGCAGTGCGCGCGCCCTCGCTCCCGCTCGCGGCCGATGCTCCGCTCGGTCTGCGCCAAACCCCCTGCTGATGCCATGCCGCGCGTGTGGAGAAGAAAGGCATGACCATGGAGATCGACGATATCAGGCAGCCACCGATGGCGGACGACCGGCCGCATGAGGACGGGCCAGAGCTCACGATCCTCATGCCCTGCCTCAACGAAGCCCGGACCGTTGGCATCTGCGTCGAAAAAGCCATGCGCTACCTGGCGCTTTCCGGCGTCAGCGGCGAGGTTTTGATCGCCGATAATGGCTCGACCGACGGATCCCAGGCGATAGCCGCGGCGGGCGGGGCGCGCGTCGTCGCTATCCCCCGCCGCGGCTATGGGGCTGCCCTCATCGGCGGCATCGCGGCCGCGCACGGGCGCTTCATCATCATGGGCGATGCCGATGACAGCTATGACTTCCTCGATCTCGACCCCTTCGTGCAGGCCTTGCGCGGTGGCGCGGATCTTGCCATGGGCAACCGTTTCCGCGGCGGAATAGAACCGGGGGCGATGCCGCCCTTGCACCGCTACCTCGGCAATCCGGTATTGAGCGGCATCGGGCGGCTTTTCTTCGACCGTCGGATCGGGGATTTCCATTGCGGCCTGCGCGGCTTCCGCCGCGAAGCCATCCAGGCCATC
Organism: Acidisoma sp. C75; assembly: GCF_054665095.1. Lineage (NCBI taxonomy): Bacteria > Pseudomonadati > Pseudomonadota > Alphaproteobacteria > Acetobacterales > Acidocellaceae > Acidisoma > Acidisoma sp. C75. Next base: position 4,520 of record NZ_BAAFHD010000016.1, on the reverse strand, counting down.
GGCCTCGCCGCGCCCGGCATGGAATTCGCGAGCGAGATGGTGGCGAAAGCGGCTCTGCACGGGCTGCGCATCACCGAGGTGCCGACGCGCCTGCGCAAGGACGGGCGTGACCGGCCGCCGCATCTGCGCAGTTGGCGCGACGGCTGGCGGCACCTGCGCTTCATGCTGATGTTCAGCCCGGACTGGCTCTTCGTCTATCCGGGCGCGCTGCTGCTCATCCTCGGCCTGTTCGGCCTCGTCCTGCTCGGCCAAGGGCCGGCGCAGCTTGGCGGCGTGACCTTCGACATCAATACCATGCTCTTCGCGGGGGATGCCGCGGGGGTCGGCTCGCAGCTTCTCACCCTCGGCCTGCTCGCCAAGCTCTACTCGGCCGAGCAAGGGCTATGGCCGGCGGACCGCATGGCGCGGTGGTGGCGCGCCCTGCCCTTCGAAATCCTCCTGATCGCCGGCGGGGTCGTGGCGCTGATCGGCTTCGGCTGGTCGATCGCCGCGGTGCTGCATTGGCGGGCGCGCCATTTTGGCGATCTCGCAGAGCCGGGCGCGCTCCGCTCGGTCATTCCCGCCGCGACCCTCATGGTCGTCGGCGTGCAGTGGATGTTCTTCTCCTTCCTCAAAGGCCTGCTGCGGCTCGAAGCATGATGCGGAAAGCCTATCCTCGCCCGCTCATCGCCGGTATGGCGGCGAGCAGCCTCGCCTATGTCGTGCTCTGCATGCATCTGCCGCTGACGCTCTTCGCCGATGCCGGCTTCGATGATTTCCTCTTCGTGCAGCATGGCATGAGCATCATCTCGGGCCAGTGGCTTGGCCCCTATTCGCAGATGACGCTCGCCAAGGGCCCCGGCTATCCGCTGTTCCTCGCCGCGAGCGCCGTGCTCGGGCTGCCCATCTCCCTGAGCCAGGCGCTGCTCTACGCCGGTGCCTGCCTGCTGATGGCGGATGCGCTGTTCCGCCTGACCCGCTCCGCCTGGCTCGCCTTCTTCTGCCTGCTCGCCATCCAATGGCATCCGGCGCTTTTTCCCATCCGCGTCATCCGGGATGATCTCTCCGCGCCACAGGTGCTCATCATCCTCGCCGCGCTGTGCCATTGCGCTCTGCTGCCGGGCCGGCTGCCGTCCCGCCTGCTCTGGGCAGCGCTTGGCGGCCTCGCCCTCGGCTGGTTCTGGCTCACGCGGGAGGATGCGATTTGGATTGTCCCAGGGCTCGTGCTGATCGTCGCGCTGCAGGCGCTGCGGCTCCGGCGGCAGAGCCGGGCGGCGCTCCGGCTCGGTGCCGCCGCCGCTGCCATGGCGCTTTCGGCAAGCGCGACGCTCACCGCCGTCGCCGCCATCAATCTTTGGGTCTACGGCACCTTCGTCACTGTTGATTTCAAATCCGCGTCCTTCGAAAAAGCCCTCGATATCCTGCAGACGGTGCGCGCCGGCCCACCCGTGCCTTTCGTGCCGGTGCCGGCGCCGGCGCGGGCAGAGATTGCGCGTGTCAGCCCGGCCTTTGCGAGCCTCCAGCCCTATTTCAACGGCGTCGGCCGAAGCTGGACCGCCCCCGGCTGCGCCACCTACCCCACCACCTGCGGGGACTATGCCGGCGGCTGGTTCATGTGGGCGCTGCGCGATGCGGTGGCGGCGACAGGGCATTACCGCAGCCCGCAGGCGGCCGCGCGCTTCTACCGCACCCTCTGGCAGCAGGTGCATGCGGCCTGCCAGTCCGGCAAGCTCAGCTGCAAACCCAATGCCCTTCCCTTTATGCCCGCGACCACCGCTGCGCAGTGGCGGCGCTGGCCGGCCGAACTCTTCATGATGGCACGCCTCGCCACCTGGGTGCCGCAGGTCGCGATCTGGGATTTCAACCATCGCTTCCCGGACAGCACCGGCGATTTCACCCGGCTGCACCAGATGGAGGATTTCCTGCGCCATCCGCGCCGTACGCGGACCGCGTCCGAGCAAGGATCGGTCACCGTCGATGGCTGGTTTCACGCGCCGAACGCGAGCTGGATCCGCCTGCGGTGCCAGAGCAAGGAGGGCGAACTGGTGCTCCCCATCACCCGGCTGAAAAGCCCGGATCTGGTGGTCTTCTTCCATAGCGCCGCCGCCGGCGCCGATCGCTTCTCCATCACCGTGCCGCATCTGCGCGGCTGCGCGCTCCAGGCCAAGGATGCCGCGGGCCAGACGGTGCGGCAGGATCTTACGACGCTGCCGCCCGGCATCACGCCCTTCGCCGGCGGCAGCCTCGGTATCGATGCGGTGCGGCAATCGGGCCGGGCCGGGCAGCTCGGCATCCGCCTGCTGGCCGCCCTCAATCGGCTTTACGCCTGGGTGATGGCGCCGCTCGCAGCGCTCGGCGCGATCTTCCTCCTTGCCGCCCTCACCTGGCGCGCGGCAAGCCGCGCCCGGGGCTTCCTCGATGGCCCGCTGATCCTCGTGCTTGGCATCTGGGGCCTGCTGGCGGCACGCGCGGCGGTGCTGATCCTCGTCGATATTTCATCCTTCCCGGCGATCGGCCCGCTCTATTGGGCGGCGGGCTTCCCGCTCCTGTGCCTGGCGAGCCTGCTCGCCCTTGTGCTGCCCTTCGCCCGCCGGTTGCCGCCGCTGCCGCGGAGCCCGGTGCCGGAGGAGGTGAGGAAGGCCGAGGCAAAGCCTGAGACGGAGGCTATCTCGGCCTCTTGAGACGACCGGCGCGCCTGCCCCTCTTACGGTGCGGCGGCGCCCACCCCATCTCGGCTGTGTGCCTCCGCCGCCTGGCGCGCGGCGGGCGGATGCGCTCATCAAGCCGGAGATGCCCGATGCCGAACCAGACCCCGCCGCTTTCCGCGCCGCGCCCCCTGCTCGGGCTCGCGCTCGGGCTCTGTTTGGGCACCGCTCTGCTTCCGCCCATCGCGGCCCACGCCCAAAGCGTGGTGGGTGCCATGGGCCATCAGGCACCGCAAGGCACCCTGACCGAGGGGCGGGGCGGCTGGCGCATCAGCCAGATGCTCGGCGCGACGGTGCATGATGACCAGGGCGCCGTCCTCGGCACGGTGGCGGAACTTCTGGTCGCCCCGGAGGGCCGGGTGCAGGCGATCGTCCTCTCCCTGACCTCCGGCACCGGCCTCAGCGGCCGGCGGGTGGAGATCCCTTTCCACCGCCTGCGTTTCGCGCCGAGCACGGTCAACCCCGCCGCGCATGGCGCCTCAGCGAGCGCGGGGGAGCCCGCAACCGCCTCCCAGGCACATGACTTCGGCCTCGTCCTGCCGGGGGCGACGCTGCATAGCTTGCGGCATCTGCCGCGGGCGCAGCTCGCGCCATCCTAAGCACCGGCCACCCGAACCTGACATTGAGCAAAGGTACGATCCGCCATGGCCCGCTATCAGCTCACCTATTGGTCCGTCCCTTTCCGTGGCGAACTCATCCGCGCGACGCTCGCCTATCTCGGCGAGGAGTGGACGGAGGAAGCAGACGAGACGATCGCCACGTTGCTCGGCCGGCCGATCGCGAAGCGGCCGATGCCCTTCATGGCACCGCCGCTTCTCACCGATCAGGCGAAGGGTGTCTCCATCGCCCAGATGCCGGCGATCCTCTTCTATCTCGCGGAAGAACACGGGCTGATGCCGGAGGGGCTCCCCGCGCGCGCCCTCGCGCTCAAAACCCTCCTCGATGCGAACGACTTGCTGGATGAGCTCACACTCAATGGCGGGCGGGAGATGTGGACGGCCGCCGGCTGGAAGGCTTTCGTCCCCCGCCTCGCCCGCTGGATGCAGATCTGGGAGGAAACCGGGCGCCAGCAGGGGCTTGGCACCACGGAGGGCTACCTCTTCCACACTACCCAGCCGACGATTGCCGATATCGTCAGCGCGACGCTGTGGAGCACGGTGGGGAGCCGCCTGCCGCCCCTCGGCGCCATGCTCGCCGCGGTTGCCCCCCGCACGGAGGCGCTGGCCCGCCGGGTCTTCGCGCAGCCGGCCCTTGCCCGCTTCGCCGCGGCGCGCATGGCCGAGGTGGGAGACCTCTATTGCGGCGGCGAGATCGAGGGCTCGCTTCGCGCCGTGCTCGAAGGCTGGTCCTACCGCCCGGAGCGCGCATAGCGCGACCGACACGGCATGCCTACGGCGTAGCGTCTCCCGGTAGCCCATTATTGCGTCTTCAACGCGGTGGCGCCGCCGCGTGGCAGACCGTCATCACCGTCTCGCGCAGCCAGCGATGGGCGCGGTCCGCCTCCATCCGGGGATGCCACATCGCCGAAATGACGATCGGCGGGGTCTGCACCGGAAGCGCGAAACCAACCAGACCGGGCCATGCCGCCGTCCCGCTCCTGCGCGCATCGAGGCAGGAACGCGGCACGAGCGCCACGAGATCCGTTGCGCGCGCAATCCAGAGCGCATCGGGGAAGCCCGGCACCACGCTGACGACCTGGCGGCGGAGGCCGAGGCCCTGCAGCGCCGTATCAACCGGCCCGGCGAAGGCGCCCCGGCGCGATGCCACCACATGGCGGCAAGCCGCGTACGCCTCGGCCGTCACCGGGCCCGCCAAAAGAGGATGCCCGGCGCGGAC
>NZ_BAAFHD010000015.1:0-35137 GCF_054665095.1 Acidisoma sp. C75 | reverse complement strand
AGGTATAGCGGGCGTTCATGCGCGTGCCTCCGTCCGCTGCGCGGTCTCTTGTGGGAAATGTGTTTCGAGCCAGGATTCGAGAAAGCGCGTATGCACGGCACCCGCTTGCACGGCAGGATCGGCGAGAAGGGCCTGGTGCAGAGGGATCGTCGTCGGCAGGCCTTCGATCACCAGGGCGTCAAGCGCGTGCGTAAGTTTGTCGAGACAATCGGCGCGATCATCGCCACGGACGATGAGCTTGCCGAGCAGCGAATCGTAGAAAGGCGGCACCGTGTAGCCCTCATAGAGCATCGAGTCGAAGCGGATGTGCGTAGCTTCGGGCACGACGAGCCGTGTGATCTGCCCAGGCGCCGGCATGAAGCCGCGCCGCGCGTCTTCGGCATTGATGCGGCATTCGATGGCATGGCCCTGGGCGCGCACCGCGTTCTGCCTGATGGAAAGCGGCGCGCCGCCGGCGACGCGGAACATCTCCTGCACGAGATCGAAGCCGGTAATCATCTCCGTCACCGGATGTTCTACCTGAATGCGCGTATTCGCTTCGATGAAGTAATAGTCATGGGTTTGGTCGTCATACAGGTATTCGATGGTGCCGGCCCCGCGATAGCCGACCGAGCGGGCAAGCGCCGCCGCACTCTCGCAGAGCCGCGCCCGCACGGAAGGCGGCAGAGCGCTTGCCGGGGCCTCTTCCCAGACTTTTTGGCGGCGGCGCTGGAGGGAGCATTCGCGCTCGAAGAAATGGACGGTGTTTGATCCGTCTCCAAAAATCTGCACTTCGACGTGTCGGGGCGCGGCCAAAGCCTTTTCGACATAGAGCGCGCCATCGCCGAAGGCGGCCTGCGCCTCGGCACTTGCGATGGGCAGAAGTGCCTCGAGTTCGGCCGCGTCCTGGGCGAGCCGAATGCCCCGCCCACCGCCACCGGCGGCTGCCTTAATCATCAGCGGATAGCCGTGGCGGGCGGCGATCGCCCGCGCTTCATCGATGCTGCCGATCGGCCCATCGCTCCCCGGCACTGTTGGCACGCCGGCGCGCTTGGCGGCGAGGCGTGCCGCGACCTTATCACCTAGCAGACGGATCGTGGCCCCGGTGGGCCCGATGAAGATGAGCCCGGTCGCTTCCACAGCCTCTGCGAAATCCGCGTTCTCGGAGAGGAAGCCGTAGCCAGGATGGATCGCGTCCACGCCCGCCTGGGCGGCAGCGGCGACGATGGCCGCGAGGTTGAGGTAGGATTTTTTGGCTGCCGGCGCCCCGATCTCGATCGCCTCATCGGCTAGGCGCACGGCGAGCATATCCCGATCCGCCGCACTATGGGCCTGCACGGTGCGAATGCCGAGCGTCTGCGCCGCGCGGATGATGCGCACCGCGATCTCGCCGCGATTGGCGATGAGGACGGAGCGGATCATGGGGCGGTGAGTTCGGCGATGACCTGGCCCGCCATCACCGGCTCCTCATTCTCGACAATGAAACTGATGCCGCCGCCGGCGACCGGTGCAGTCACCGGCACGAAGGTCTTCATGACCTCGATGAGGCCGATCGTGTCACCTGGTGCGACCGTTGCGCCATCCGCTTTATAGGGCGGCGCGTCCGGCGCCGATGCGCGGTAGAAGGTCCCTGGAACCGGCGCCAGGATTTCGGCTTTGGGCATGCGGCCTCCTTATGGCTGAGCGTGCAAGAGAGAAGCAGGCGAGGCGATGCGGATGCCGGCGCCGATCAGGGCTTCTCGCATCTGCCGGCCGATTTCGGCAGCACCCAGCGTATCGGAATGGAAGCAGATAGTCTCGAACGCCACATCGATCTCCTGGCCGTCGATACAGCGCACGCGGCCCTCGCGGCAGGCCCGCAGCACCTTGGCTGCGATCGCCGCCGGGTCCGGCCGCCCGACATCGCGGGTGAAGACGATGAGGCCCGAGGAGTCATAGTCCCGATCGGCATAGAATTCACGCGCGATCGGATGGCCAGCCGCTTTCGCCGCCGCCGCCGTCTCAGAGCCTGCGAGGCAGAAGACCGGCGTATCGGGTGCGGCCTTGCGCATATAGTCGATGAACAGGCGCGAGAATTCGGCGTTGCGCGCCAGCTCCATATAGAGCGCGCCATGCGGTTTGACATGGCTGAGCGGCAAGCCCTGGAGGTGCGCGAATTCACGCAAGGCGCCGACTTGATAGACGATATCGGCCAGAAGCTCCGTCGGAGACCCGTCGATACGTCGCCGGCCGAAGCCTTGCAGATCATTGTAGCCCGGATGCGCGCCGACGGCGACGCCGTGGGCCGCGGCCAGCCGCACGGTCCGCTCCATCAGGCTCGGGTCCCCCGCGTGGAAGCCTGCCGCAATATTGGCGGAGCTGATGAGCGGCATGAGGGCTTCGTCGGTGGTATCGCCGAGCCGCCAGCGGCCGAAAGCCTCGCCCATGTCGCAGTTGATGTCGACAACCTGTTTCATGGCGCGTGTTCCATCTTCATGACCATCACGTCAAACGAGCGTCGGAGCAAGGACGTATCCAATCCATCGGTGATGAGAACCACAAAGGAGCAGCCAGGCGCCGCCGCCGTGCCGGCTAGGTGTTCCGGCCGATGCACGAGATGCTGCGCCGATTGCACGAGTACCGGCGTGTCGCTGCCCTCAAGGCTGAGAATCCCCTTCATGCGCAGGACCTGCGCGCCGTGCCGATGGACGAGCAGGCTGAACCAGAGAGCGAAAGCGGCCCAGCCCAGGAGGCGGTCGCTTTCGATCACCGTCGCGGACACATCATTGTGGCGCCGGGGCGGCGTGCGGGATGGCGCCAACCATTGCGCGGCGCGCTCGATCGTCGCCGCACCATCGAGACCAAGGAGCGTGGCAAGCGGCGCTGCACCTGCCACGATCGGCTCGATCCGGGCGAGCGGGTTGAGGGAGGCGAGGGTGGCGATCGTTTCCGCAAGCGCCACAGGTGTTGCGAGATCTTGTTTCGTGACAAGCAGCATGTCGGCCGCCTGCACTTGCTGCAAGCCTTCGGCATAGCGATCGAGCGTCCGGACACCTTGCACGGCATCGACGGTGGTGACGATCTGACCAGGCTTGAAATGATGGCGCAAGGCGAGATCATGAGCGACCGACGCCATCACCGGGATGGGGTCAGCGAGGCCCGTGGTTTCGATCACCACACGGTCAAACGCAGGCAGCGTACCGCGCGCCCGCCGCTCCCACAGATCGAGCAGTGAATCACGCACATCGCCCCGCAGCGTGCAGCAGACGCAGCCGCCGCCGAGCAGCACAGGCTCACCGGCGATGGCATCAACGAGCAGGTGATCGAGCCCGACGGCGCCGAACTCGTTAATGAGGACCGCGGTGTTACGCAGCTCAGGTGTGCCGAGCAGGTGGCGCAGCACCGTCGTCTTGCCGCTGCCGAGAAAGCCCGTCAGCACCGAGACCGCGATGCGCTCATCCCGCATCGTTATCGAGCCGATCAAGGAAGCGGGGATCGAGCGGATCGCAGCGGATTGCCGAAAGCCGATCCGCCTGCGGCCAGAGATCGCCGAAGCCCGCAACCTCGGCGGTCGCCCCCGTGCGGCTTCGCAGGAGATAGCGGCTGCCCTGCCAGTCGCTCAGGCTCAGGCCTGCAGCGCCGAGCAGCCGGTTGGCGGCGGCAAGACGCTGTCTGCGCTCCGCCCGCCGCTGCCAGCTCGGCATCTCCTCCGCTGTGTCGGGCGCCGGATCGCTCCAATGCCCGGCACCCGAGAGGCTTCCGCAGAGACCGCACATCCCGGCCGCTCCCCCGCCCGCATCAGCCCTTGCGGGGATGGCGGCGGAGGAAGTCGTCCGCGATCTCGTCCATAGTCACGAATTTGACGCCCGGATGGCTGATCATATGCGCGTATAGCCGTTCGAGCATCATCAGCACCTGCGGCCGCCCAGCCACATCGGGGTGGATGGTGATGGGGAAAACCGCGTAGTCATACTCGCGATAAACCCAGTCGAACTGATCGCGCCACAGCTCTTCGATATCGCGCGGGTTGACGAAGCCATGGCTGTTCGGCGCCTTCTTGATGAACATCATCGGCGGCAGATCATCGAGGTACCAGCTTGCGGGAATCTCGACGAGGTCGGTTTCCTGCCCGCGCATGAGCGGCTTCATCCAGCTATCCGCCGGCTTCGTATAGTCGATCTTGGTCCAGCTGTCGCCGACGCGCACGTAATAGGGCTCGTAATCCCGGTGCATCAGGCTGTGGTCGTATTTGATGCCCTTCTTGATAAGAAGCTCGTTGCTGACCTTGCTGAACTCCCACCAGGGCGCGACATAGCCGGTGGGCCGCCGGCCGCTAAGCTTGGTGACAAGCTCGATGCATTTGTCGAGCACGGTTTCTTCCTGCTCCGGCGTCATCTCGATCGGGTTTTCGTGGCTATAGCCATGGATGCCGATCTCATGGCCGGCCTCTGCCACCGCCTTCATCTGCTCGGGGAAAGTTTCGATGGAATGGCCGGGGATGAACCAGGTGGTGCGGATGCCGAGCCGCTCGAAAAGCTTGAGGAGGCGCGGGCTGCCGACCTCACCGGCGAAGAGCCCGCGCGAGATGTCATCGGGCGAATCCTCGCCGCCATAGGAGCCGAGCCAACCGGCGACCGCATCGACGTCGATCCCGAAGGAGCAGAAAATCTCTTTTGCCATGTCAAGAATACCTCTCGTTCTGGATGGAGGCGCGGCCGGGGTCAGGCGCGCATCTTCACCGTCAATCCGCCATCGACCACGATCGCTTGGCCGGTCACGTAGGTCGCGTCTGCCGAGGTGAGGAAGGCGATGACGCTCGCCACCTCCTCCGGCCGGCCGACGCGGCCCCAGGGGATATCCCGCCCGGCGCGCTTCAGCCCCTCTGGCCCGAGGGAGTTGACCGGATCGAGCGATTGCGGCGTCTCGATGAGCCCGGGGATGATGGCGTTGACCCGCACGCCGCGCGGCCCGAGTTCGACCGCGAGGCTGCGCACCAAGCCGAGCACGCCCGCCTTGGCGGCGGCGTAATGCGCATGCTCCTCCCAGCCATAGACGCCGCCGGCGATGGAGGAGATCGCAACCATCGCACTGCCTTCGCCGATGCGCCTGGCGCCCGCGCGCAGCGTGCGGAGGACGCCTGTGAGATCGACCTCCATAAGATCCGCCCAGCGCTCATCCGAAAGATCGGCGATCGGCGCTTGGCGGAGGATACCGGCATTGGCGATCATATAGTCGAGCCGGCCAAATTCCTGCACCGCCCGCTCGGCAAATGCTTCGACGGAAGCGGCCTGCCGCACGTCCAGCTCCTGGATGACCGCCCGGCCACCCGCCGCCTGCACGAGCTTCAGTGTCTCCTCCGGGTCATGCGGATCGCCCGGGAAGGTGCCGATGACGCTCGGCACCCCGCGCGCTGCGTAGCAGGCAGCAAGCGCCCGCCCGATGCCGCTCGCGGCCCCGGTGATGGCGGCAACGCGCTGCTCAGACATGAGCATCGCCGAGCGCGGTCTCACCGCCCAACTCTTCCTGCGCGACCTCTTGCGGGCGCCGCGTGAAGAGCATGAGCAGGCCCGAGACGAAGATGCCGCCGGCGCCGACCCAAAGGGCGGCCGGGCCCGTGCCGAAGGAGGCAGCGATCATAGTGAAGATCGCGCCGCCGATGATGATGCCGGGCTGGCTCATCGCGCCGATGAAGGTCACACCTGTTGCGCGGCAGCTCACCGGATAGCATTCGGCCATGAAATACTGGATCGCCGCATAGGGTCCGACGAGGAAGAAGAGACCGCCCGCATAGGTGAGCGTAATGAGCGTCGGGTTGGTGATGACCGGGCTGAGCATCAGCGCGAAGAAGAGGCTCGAGATGATCCAGCCGATCATGATGGTGTGCTTGCGGCCGATCTTGTCGCCTAGCCAGCCGTGGAAGACATAGCCGAAATAAGCGATGAGGTTGATGATGATGAGCATCCAGAAGGCTTCGGAGAGATGCACGCCTTTGGCGTTCTTGAGCACCGAACTGCCGAGGATGCTGAAGCTCATGATGCCGAAGAAGTTGACAATCCAGGCGAGCGAAAAGGCGATCGTATTGCCGCGGAGATGCGGCTCCCAGATGCGGCGGAGGGGGGCGGCGGAGGAATGCTCGATACCATAGGCCGCGGCCAGGGCATGCGCGCCTTGGGCGTTGCCGGCGCGCTCAAGCTCGCTGAGGCGCTGATGCACCTGGAATTGCGGTGTCTCCTTGATATTCCGAGAGATGACCCAGACCAGGATGGCAGCCGGGACGGTCGCAAGGAGATAAAGAACGCGCCAGCCGACGGCTTCGAGCAGCACGAGGGACAGCGCGCTCGCCAGCATGAAGCCGAGCGGCCAGCCGCCCTGAATCCAGGCGTAGTAATAGCCAGGGCGCTTCCGCTTCCGCGCGTCTTCGGTGACCTGATAGACCTCGTTGATATAGGTCGCGTTGACCGCCTGTTCGGAAAAGCCGAGGCCACCGAAGGAGCGGACCACGACGATGAGCCCGGCGCTCAGCGCCGAGAGGCCAGCCGGGATGGCGGCCGTGAGTGCCGATACGATCGCCGTGCCGCCGACCGTCAACATCATGCCCTGGCGACGGCCGAGCCTGTCGATGATCGGGCCGAGGCCGAAGGCGACGATCGCTGAGCCCACCGAAATCCAAGTATTGACAGCGTAGGAGGTGGCGGGCGTCCAGCCGAAGGATTCCTGCATCGCCGGCAGCAGGGTGCCGAGCAACCCGTAATCGAAGACCGCGATGGTCCAGGCAAGCAGCGCGATGATCGTGACGATATCGGTCTGTCGTTTGCTGAAGCTTGGGAAGCGACGACGTTCGCCGGGCCGAGGTGGTGATAGATCAATGTCCTGCTTTCTTGAAGCGCTCATATCCTGATCCCTAATGTCACTAGCATGGTCGAGAAGCCATGGCCTGGCGTCGCTCCTTGAAGGAGTCTCTCTCTTGTTTTGGTGGCCGCGACGGGCGGCGGCGTCAAATCATCACGTCGCCGCCGTTTGGGTTGAGCGTCGCGCCGATGTAGTAGCCGCCGGCGTCGGAGGCGAGGAGGATGGCGGTCGGCACAATCTCGCTCACCTCCGCTGCCCGCCCGATGGGTAGTTCGGCGAGCTTGCGCCTGCGCCAGGCTTCCGGGATCGCCTGCCACAGCGCGGTATCGACCGGGCCGGGGCAGATGGCGTTGACCGCTATGCCCCGCGCCGCGACCTCATAAGCGAGCGAGCGGGTAAAGCCGATGACGCCTGCCTTGGCTGCCGCGTAATGCGCCATCTCTGGCGCGCCCTTCTGCGCGAGCTGGGAGGCGATATTGATGATGCGGCCCGAGCCCTGCGCCAGCATCCGCGGCAGTGCGGCCTGCGTGCAGAGGAAGACGCTGCGGAGATTGACCGCGATCATCCGGTCCCACATCGCGAGCGGCATCTCGGCGACCGGCGAACTCGTATCGATCCCCGCATTGTTGACAAGGACATCCAGTCCACCAAGGACAGACAACGCGGCTTCGAAGGCGTTTTGTACCTGTTCGGCGTCTGAGACATCGGCCGAGAGGGCGATCGCGCCATCGCCGATGGAGGCCGCGACCCGTTCGGCCGCGGTACGATCGAGATCGAGCACGCCGACCCGCGCACCCTCGGCCGCGAAGCCCCGTGCGATCGCTTCCCCGATGCCGCGTCCGGCGCCGGTCACCAGGCAGCGCCGCCCCTGCAACTGGCCCATACCTGACTCCCACATCATCTGTCGGGAGAAAGCTAAGAGGGAATGATGCTTGTATGCAATCGGAATCTTGGTGTCCTGTGAATTTTCTACAAGCAGAACATAGAGGCGACGGCTGTCGCACCTTCCGTCCCTTGTACAAAGGGGAGACTTCGATCGTCGGTCTCCACGGGCGTGCGTATGCGACCGCGGCAGCGTCGGGGTTGAGCGCGATCTGGATGCGGAATGGCTTGGGGGTGGTGTACAATCGTCGATTGGGGAGCCTGGTTGGTGCGGGCCCGCCTGATCGTGCTAAACGACGCGACTGGTCGAGGCGCGTGCACGGCCGCGGAGGAACGTCAGCATGCGAGGCTGGCCCAGATGATACGTAACCGCCCGCCCGAACCGGGCCTGCGGCGCTATGCTGCGGTCGAGGCCATCCTCGCCGCCAATATTGCCTGCGGCCGCCTTGCCCCCGGTTTCGTGCTGCTCGAGGGGCCGGTGGCCGAGGCGCTTCGCACCACACGCCCGCCGGTGCAGCGCGCGCTGCGCAATCTGGCCGACCGAGGGGTTGTGCAGCGGTTCAACGGCCGCGGCTACCTCGTAGGCGCGGGGCCCGCGCTCCACCCTCTGCGCACCGATATCCGCACGATCGCGCTTGAATTCCCGGCAGAGGCAGAAGAGGCGCTCGCTAGCCGGTCCTCGGCCGAGCGGATATTCGAGCATATCGAACGGGATGTGGCCGGCTGCATCGTCTTCGGCCAGTACAGGATCGTCGAGGCGGCGCTCGCCGAGTATTTCAGCGTGAGTCGCACCGTGGCACGGGATGTGCTCGGCCGGCTCGAGGAGCGCGGGCTCGTCCGCCGCAACCAAAGCTCCCATTGGCTGGCCGGCCCGCTCACCGCGCAGGCAATCCGTGAACATTTCGCCGTGCGCCGTCTCCTGGAACCGCGAGCGCTCGTCAGCGCGGCCCCGACGATCGATCGGGACGAGCTTGCGGAGCTTCTGCAACGGCTCATGGATCAGGAGCGCAACCTTGACACCGCGGAGGGGGTGGAGCGGGACGATCTGGAACTGCAGCTCGTCGAGATCTGCATGCGCGGAAACCCCAATCAGCGTCTGAACACGCTGATCCGGGAAAACCTTCTACCGGTTGCCGCGGCCGAGCGGTTGCTTCGGCAGCTCGGCCTGCCCGAGGATACGGCCCGCATCACGGAGCAGCGGCTCGTCGCCGAGTTGCTGTTGCAGGGCGCGATTGAGGCGGCGGCCGCAATGTTCGATCGCCACCTCGACGCTGCGATGCACCGGCGGATTGCGCAGATCAAGATCGTCGCGGTCCTGCCGGCACCGCATACCCTGCCGCATTATCTCACGGCTGTGGAGGATTAGGCGGCGATCCGTTGCCCAGAGGTCAGGCGAGCCCAGAGGCGGGCTAGGTAGTTATGCTCATCCATCGTTGTGTTCCAGATCGCAACCGAGCCGAAGCGCTGCCAGTAGGAGCCGCCGCTGCGGATTGCGCCGGGTGAGATGATTGGCGAGCCATCGGGCGCGGGCAGCGTCTCGCTCGCGGCCACGCCTTCATACCAATAGCGCCACTCGGCGGGGCTGAGATGCTCCTTCACCGGGTCAAGCACGGACATGTAGTAGCCCTGGCGTGCCACCACGGCACCAGCATAGCCCGAAAGCCACCAATTGAGATAGTCGTAGGCGACATCGCGCATGTAACCCGACAGGCGGCTTGAGAGGCAGAGGCCGCCGTGCCAGGCGCGGTAACCCTCCCGCGGCACCGCTTGCACCACCGGAATGCCGCGCCGCTGCAGATTGGTGATGGCGGGAGACCAGGCGCTTTGTATCCAGGCATCACCCTCGCTCATCCAATCGGCGGCTTCGAGCGCCGTCCGCCAGAAACCAAGGAAATGGCCGGCATCGCGCTTGCGGGAAAGGATGCCGATCAGCTGATCGATCGCACCGACGCTAAGCTGCCCTGCTGAATGAGGTTCCATCTCCCCACTCGCCTCAGCCGCAAGCAGCGCGTCGAAGACTCCGATTGCAGGCTCGTCCACGAGGGCGACGTGACCGCTCCAGGCTGGGTCGAAGAGCGCTGCCCAGGTGTCAGTCGTTGCTTCCCCAACGCGATCGCTCCGATAGACGAAACTATCAACATTATGCACCGTCGGCAGCATTGAGATCCAGCGGGAGGGGCGACTGCCGAGCGAGCCGTCCGCTTGCGCGTAAAGGCGGGTCACTGGTGCATCGCCGGCGCCGATCGTCGCATGCGGTGCGATGCGACCGGTCTTGGTAAGGTTGCTCACCTGATCCCATAGCTTGATGCGCAAGGTGTCGATTGGCTGGATAGCGCGCCAATACCAGACGATATCGAGATTATGAAAGCATTGGTCATAGACGTCGTAGGACGCAGGTTGTGTCGCTGCCCGGCGCTGCGCGCTCAGAAAGTCAAGACAATCGAACTCGATCTTGATCCCCAAATCCGCGGCGGCGCGTGTTTGAATCTCAGGGATCGCAGTGATTTCGGTGCCGAGTACGCGCAATGTAGGACGACAACCAGAGAGGATACTGGGACTCTTCGAGGCTTCGGGCGTGTTTGGTCGAGGCATGTTGACGGACAGCTCACGAAAACTCGGATTACAGCTCACTATAGAGACGTCAGCGTGCACCTACAACTGGGTTGAACCGCCCCGGGTTTTGGACCGCGCCGGGTTTCGCGGAGGCTCCAACTTTGAAGTAGGATGAGCCATGGCGAGCAAATCGACGAAGAAATTCAGCCCTGAGGTGCGTGCCCGGGCGGTGCGTATGGTGTGGAACCATGAGGGCGAGCCCCCTCCCGGTGGGCGGCGGCGCCGTTGATCGCCGAGAAGATCGGTTGTTCAACGCACGCGCTGATGGACTGGGTGAAGCGTGCGGATGTTGAGGCGGGCCGAGCGGCTGATGCTTGCCGCCGGACATGGCGGGGCGAATGAAGGCCCTGGAACGCGAGAACCGGGAACTGCGCCAGGCTAATGAGATCCTGCGCAAGGCCTGGGCTTATGTTACGGCGGCGGAGCTCGACCGCCCATTCAAGCGATGATCACCTTCATCGACAATCACTGCGGCCTCGCTCCCGCTCCAATGTCCGCCAACGGCTGATGCTTGCCGCGCTGGCACCGAAGCGCGCGGCAGCCTCGCGATGGCTGGGCACCAGCCGAAACAGCAGCGAGAACACGAACCCTAAGATCGACCGACAAGGCGTTCGACATACCCGCCGGCCTCCACATCCAGGCAGGAGGGCTTCCGCTCTGGCCATCCGCTATGAGCAGCGGCTCGACAGGCATCACGCCTCTACCGCCATCGCTTGCTCACTCATCTATCTCATTGCGCTCAGCGGCAAGTGGTCAAAGGCATTCTAACCGCCCGGCATCGTCAGCAGGTCGATCCGATAAAGCTCCCGCGTGCACGTCTCTGTGCGTGGCAGGCCGAGCGCCGCTATGAAGCGGGCGGCGGCGATGGCGCCGGGCTGCGGCTCTTCCCGCGCGCCGAGCCAGTTGACGAGGAGAACCTGCCCTTCGGGTAACAGCGCGGTGCGCACCCGCGCGGCGGTTCCCTCGATATCGGCTGCGCTCATGAAATAGAGCACTTCAGACAGCAGGATGAGATCGAACTGACCTGCCGGCCATTCGCCCGGCACGGCGGCCCGCTCGAACCGTGCGGTGGGGATCAAGGCACAGCGCGCACGGGCTTCGGCCAGCGGCAAATCGGAGATATCGAGCCCGAGGAAGCGCTCGCAAAGCGGCGCGATGCGGGCCGACAGGACGCCGATCGAGCAGCCGATCTCGAGCCCCGAGGCGTATCGTCGGCCGGCGAGGACAGCGCAGGTCTCGTCATACTTCGCCGTTTCGTAGCGGCTGGTGGTGAAGTTCCACGGGTCCGCATTGTCCCGGTAGAGGGCGTCGAAATACTCACGGCTGCGGGAGATGTCTCTCATGGGAAAAGAAAGGTTTCGGCGGGCTGCAGGCAGTGGTCGAGAAGCTCTTGGGGAAGGGCGAAACCTTCCGCCGCATCGGTGATCACCTGCCCGTGCTGGCTTGCATGGGCCGCGATCGCTCGCCGTTTGGCGGCAAGCGCCGCGCCCGTATGCAGCCGCACGCCGCTTGGCGGGGCGAGCGGCTGCTCTTCCTCATCGGGTCGCATCCAGCCCCAGACGGGATAGAAGAGCAGACCGGCATTCTGATGCCGGGCGAGGTCCGCGCCGATGGCGGCGGCGGCGGCATGGTCGCAATGCGGATCAAGCAGCCAGGGTGCGAGAATGAGCGAGCAACCGTGCCAGTCACACAATGCGGCGAGGCGGCGGAGAACGGCCTGGCCCTCGGCAGTTTCGGCCGAGAGGGCACAATCGGCGACGCCGATCCAATGCAGCTGCGCCGGCGTGAGGCCGAGGGCCGCTAGCGCCGCTGCCGCTTCCCGCCGGCGAAGCGCGGCCACGCGCGCGGGCGGGTGGGTCTGCGAGCCAGGGTGTGAGCGGCTGCCATCGGTCAGCACCGCAACCTGAGCCGTGATCCCCGCCGCCGCGCATTGCGCGAGCAGCCCGCCGCAGCCGAGGCTTTCGTCATCCGGATGCGGCGCGAGCACGAGCGGCCGCCGCCCCCGCAGAAGGGCGGTAAGATCGACCTCCGGTAGGGCGCGCCAGGCAGCTTTGACCGCACCCATTTTCATGCCGCCCCGCCCAGCGGTGCTACCGCATCCGTGAGATAGAAAGCGGCGGCCTTCTCCAGCGCCTCATCCAGCGCCGGCTGGCGCAGATAGGTCGCCAGATCGCGCAGCAGCTGCTCGGTGGGGCAGCCCGAGAGGAGGGCCGCGAGGCCGAGCGAGCGCTGCGCCGCCTCGAGCCCGTCGAGGCAGGCACGCTCCACCGCGCGGCGGGCGAGTGCCACCTCCGCCAGCACCTGCGGCGCCGGGGCGGTGAGATCTTCGCCAAGCGCGCTGACGCGTTCGAGCAGGCTGAGGCTCGCGCGATAGCCGATGAGGGCTTCGCCAAAGCGCAGGCGTTGATGCGGCGCTGCCGCCCTGCCGCGAGCGCGCAAGCCCCCCCGCATTTCCTCGAGCAGCCGGTGGAGGCCGCCGAGGGCGACCGCCGCTGCCCGCCAGGCGCCGGCGGAAAAGAGCGGCTCGCGCAGATAATCGCCCGGGCCGCCGATCAGCGCATCCTGTGGCAGGCTACGGCCAGTGAAGCGAACCGCGCCGGTCGTGGCCGAGCGCATGCCGGCGAGCGGCGCGGGCACGGGGCGGATCTCTTCGGAGCCGTCGAGCGTGAGCATCAGAAGCCGGGTCTCGCCGCCCGGCTCTTCCCTCGCGGTAACGAGGGCATGGCCGACATGCCCCGCGCCCGAGCAGAACTGCTTGTCGCCGGCGACATGCAGAAGGCCCCCTTGGTGGTGCAGACGTAACCCATTCGCGCCTGGCGGGTCCGTCACCCAGAGGGCGAAGAGCGCGCCCTGCCGGACGGCGGCTGCAATCTGGGCGACCTGACCCAGAGTGCCGTACTGGCTGACGAGGCGGAGAGCGTTGACATGCGCCTCATAGAGCCGGCCAAGCGAGAGGCTGGTATGGCCGAGATCGTGCAGCACGGCGAGGAGCGCCGACCCTCGGCCGGCTTCGCTGCCAAGGCCGAGCCCGCCCACGGCCTGCGGCAGGCAGGCATGCAGCCAGCCATCCTCGCGCATCTGGTCGATCGCCGCCGCCGGAAATTCGCCCTCTGCGGGTAGGTTGCCGGCCCCCGGCAGTGGCGGGAGGCCCAGAATGCTGCGCATCGCGGGCCTCAGGCGAGACGCAGAGAGGGGTGCGCGGTCATAGGCAGGCTCGGGCGGCGCGGCACCCGCAAATCCCGCAGGATCGCCTCGGCCCGCGCCGCTTCCTGGCGAAGGGCGAGCATGGCGACCGGCTGACGTTGCAGAAGCGGGCTTTCCGCCTCGATCTGCCGCCAGGCGGCGCCGAACCAGGACGTGCGGAGCGTGGCGCGAAGGGCAGGGGGCGCAATACCGAGAGCTTCCGCCAGCGCCGGGCTTTCGGCTCCCCGGACCCAGATCTTGCGCGCCGCGTGGCGGAGCCGCAGGCGGCGGAGCGCTCGGGCGGGTGTCTCCAGGCGATCGTCGGCCCACAGATCCTGGGCACGAATGCGCCGCGCGATGGTGGCCGCCATGCCGCCTTCCGCCCGGCCGATCTGGCGGCCGGAGACGACGACAAGCAACCCCGGATCGTGCCTGATCTTGCAATCGCGCTCTTCCAGGCGGCGGATCAATGCGCGATCCTCACCGAGGCGAAGGCTCGGCAGGCCGCCGACGGCGCGGTAGATCGCGGCTGTCAACGCAATGCTCGCGCCCGATTCATGGTTGTGCCGGGGCCAGGGGTCGGCGCTCGGCGGGTCGACCAGATCTTCGATTTCGAGCAGCCGGTCGGCGAGGCGGGCTTCGTTCGCGTCATCGGCGACGAGATGCGGCGGAATGGCCGCCTCGTCCTGCGGATCGATCTGCGCGCGGCCACAGACGGCATCGTATCCAGCGCGGAGATGGGCGAGGTTGCGGGCTACCCAATCGGCCGGCGGGCGCGCATCGGCATCCGTCGTCAGCACCGCGCCCTGCGGCCCGGCGCGCTCGGCGGCGAGATCGAGCACGCGCTTGCGGGCGGTGCCGGCATGCGCCAGCGCCGGGGGGAGCTGCACCTCCATTACCTGCAAGGCGAAAGGAAGAGGGCCGGGGAAGGATCGGGCGACGGCGGCGCTTCCGTCTCGCGTGTTGTTGACGAGGAGGATCACCTCGGTCGGCGGCTCCGTCTGCGCGGCCATCGCCCCGAGCAGCGGCCGTATGAAAGCCGCCTCGTCCTTGACGGGAATGGCGACGACCGAGCGGGCGATCAGACGGGACAACGGGGCAGCTCCAGGAGGTTCAGGCAGCGAGAACTGGTGCCGCTCAGCGATGGCGGAAAGTGGTGCCAGCCCGGCATCTGAGCGCAATTCTTCGGGAGGCCGGCCGCCACCCGTGAGCCTCCCCAAAGCGTGAGCGCAATGGGTGGGGCAGACGAATGGCAAAGACCGTGAACTGTAATACAACCCAGGCGGAGCGGCGGAGGGTCCCCGAGGCACCTCCCGCCGCGCCGCCAGACAAGGACCCAGCTTTCATGCTGTTCACGCCTATGATCGAGACCGAGGCTTCTCCTGGCCTGGTGAAAAGCCCGACCGGCATTAGCGGCTTCGATACGATCACCCTGGGCGGCCTGCCGGCCGGGCGGCCGAGCCTCGTCTGCGGCGCCGCCGGCTGCGGCAAAACCCTCTTCGCGACGACCTTCCTCGTCAATGGTGCGACGCGCTATGACGAGCCCGGCGTTTTCATGAGCTTCGAGGAGCGGGCGGAAGACCTGGTCGCCAATGTCTCCTCCCTCGGCTACCAGCTCGACAGTCTGATCGCGCAAGGCAAGCTCGTCATCGATCACGTGCGCGTGGACCCGAGCGAGATCGAGGAGAACGGCGAATACGATCTCGAGGGCCTGTTCCTGCGCCTGGGCTTCGCGGTCGATAGCGTCGGCGCCAAGCGCATCGTGCTGGACACGATCGAAACCCTCTTCGCCAGCCTCAAAAACGAGAGCCTGCTGCGGGCTGAACTTCGGCGGCTGTTCGGCTGGATCAAGGAGCGTGGGCTCACCGCGATTATTACCGGGGAGCGTGGTGACGGCACCCTCACGCGCCAGGGGCTCGAAGAATACGTCTCCGATTGTGTCATCCTGCTCGACAACCGGGTGGCCGAGCAGATCACCACGCGCCGGCTGCGGGTGGTGAAATATCGCGGGTCGGCGCATGGCACCAACGAATACCCCTTCCTGATCGACCATGGCGGCATCAGCGTTCTGCCTGTTACCTCCTCCGGCCTGCACCGCCCCGCGGCACGCGAGGCGGTCTCCTCCGGCATCGAAGGGTTGGATGCGATGCTCGGCAAACGCGGCTTCTATCGTGGATCGAGCATCCTGCTGTCGGGCGCGGCGGGCACTGGCAAAACGGCCTTCGCGAGCTTCTTCGCCCATGCCTCCTGCACCCGGGGCGAGCGCTGCCTCTTCTTCGCCTTCGAGGAAAGTGCCGATGAAATCTGCCGCAACGCGCAATCCTATGGGCTGGACCTCGCGGCCTGCGCGGAGGCAGGCTTGTTGCGTTTCGAAGCTTCGCGCCCAAGTCTCTTCGGGCTCGAAATGCACCTCGCCCGCATGTCGCGCGATATTGAAGCCTTCAAGCCCGAGGCCGTGGTGATCGATCCGATCTCGGCCTTTCGTGGGCCGGATTCGGAAGTGCATGCAACCCTGCTGCGCATGATCGACCTGCTGAAGAGCCACGGGATTCTTGGCTTCTTCACCAGCCTGCGTAGCGATGGCCCATCGAGCACGGCGGATCTCGGCCTCTCCTCGCTCATGGACGGATGGATCAAGCTTGAAAACGACGAGACGAATGGAGAATTGAACCGCACGCTCTACGTCATCAAGGCGCGGGGGATGGGCCATTCGAATCAGGTGCGGGAATACCGGATCGGCGATCGCGGGATCGAGTTGATCGCCCCCTATATCGGGCCTGCGGGGGTGATGACCGGCACGGCGCGGATTACCCAGATTGCGCGGGAGCGCGCCGAGAGCGTGAGCCGCCATCAGGCGGTCGAGCGCCGCCGGCGGGAATTGCAGCGCCGCCGCGCAACGCTGGAGCGCCAGATCGAGGAGCTGCGGGCGACCTTGTCGGAGGAGAAGCGGGAAGAGGCCATCCTGCTCGGCGAGCTTGATCAGCGCGAGGCGGAGTTGCTGAAGGACCAGGCGGTTATGGCGACGATGCGGGGGGAGGCGGGATGATGGATGCGGCGCAGCAGCGGGAGGTTGCCAAGGCGGAGCAGGGCGCAGGGCCGGAAGCGGAGCGCTATCATCTTCGCCTCTACGTCGCCGGGCAGACGAGCAAATCCTTAGCTGCGCTTTCTAACCTGCGGAGAGTGTGCGAAGAGCATCTCGCCGGGCGCTATGAGATCGAGGTCATCGACCTGATCCAGAATCCCCGCCTCGCGGCGGGGGACCAGATCCTCGCCATCCCAACCCTTATTCGAAAGCTGCCGACGCCGCTGAAGCGGATCATCGGCGACCTCTCAAACACCGATAAGGTGCTGGTCGGGCTCGATGTGCGGCCAGGGGCCGGCGGCTGATGGGTGTCGCGGGCCGCTTGGCGGCAGGCGCGGAGGCCGAGGCGCTGCGCGTGCGCTTGCGGGAGTTGGAGGCAAGGCTTCAGGAGAGCGAGGAAACGCTCGGCGCCATCCATCGCGGCGAGGTGGACGCCCTGGTGGTCGCAGGCCCGGCGCAGGAGCATGCGGTCTATACTCTCGAAGGCGCGGACGGCCCCTACCGCATCCTGATCGAACAGATCCAGGAGGGCGCGCTGACCCTCGATCAGGACGGCATCATCCTCTACTGCAACCGGCGGCTGGCGACGATGCTGGAGCGGGATGCGCGGGAGTTGATTGGCCGCAGGCTTGAAAGCCTGCTGCACCCCGCCCCGCAGGGCGGCTTCGCCCCCGTCCTCGCCCGCGCGCGCCTCGGGGGCACCCGGCTCGAACTCTCTCTCGAAACGGCGAGCGGTACGGCGGTGCCGGTTTCGTTGTCGCTGAGCCCGATGCCGGACCCCGAAGGCCGCCTTTTCTTCTGCGGTGTGATGACCGATCTAACGGAGCACAAGTCGCATGTCAGAGAATTAGGCGAAGCCAATGCCCGGCTGCGGGACCAGATGCAGCAGCGCGAGCGGATCGAGGAGGCTCTGCGTCAGAGCCAGAAGATGGAGGCGGTCGGGCAGCTGACCGGCGGGCTCGCCCACGATTTCAACAATCTTCTCACCGCGATCATCACGGCGCTCGAAATTCTGCAGACGCGGCTGGCCCAAGGCCGGCTGCAAGGAATCGAGCGTTATGTAAGCACCGCGCAGGATGCGTCCCGCCGTGCAGCCTCGCTCACCCATCGGCTGCTCGCCTTCTCGCGGCGGCAGACCCTCGCCCCGAAACCCACCGATCTCGTTGAACTCGTGCTCGGCATGAACGAGCTGATCCAGCGGAGCGTCGGCCCGGCCATCGCTATCCGCTGTCCGCTGCCCACGAGCCTGCCGCTCCGCGTGTTGATCGATCCAGGCCAAATGGAGAGCGCACTCCTCAATCTCTGCATCAATGCGCGGGATGCGATGCCGCAGGGCGGCGACATCACGATCGAGCTCGCCGCGGCGCAGATCGGGCCTGAGCGCGCCGAGGATCTGATGCTGGAACAGGGCGCCTACATCGAACTCAAGGTGTCCGACACGGGCAGCGGGATGACGGCCGAAGTGCTCTCACGCGCTTTCGATCCCTTCTTCACCACCAAGCCGCTCGGCGTCGGCACCGGGCTTGGGCTCTCCATGGTTTACGGCTTCGTCCAGCAGTCGGGCGGGCAGGTCAAGATTGCATCGTCACCTGGGGCAGGTACCGCCGTCTCGATCTTTCTCCCAGCGCATATGGAGGCGGCGGCCGAGACGCCGGATGCGGATCGTGGCGGGGAGGCGCCGCGCGCCGGGCGCGGGGAGGCGGTTTTGGTGGTGGATGATGAGGCCAGCGTGCGCGTGCTCCTCGCCGAGATGCTGAACGACCTCGGCTATAGGACGCTCGAAGCCTCAGAAGGCACCGCCGCGCTCGCGGTGCTGCGGTCGGACCTGCCGATCGACCTGCTGATCACTGATGTCGGCCTGCCGGGGCGGATTAACGGGCGGGTTCTGGCGGAGGAAGCGCGCATGCTGCGCAGCGATCTGCCGGTGCTCTTCATCACCGGCTATGCCGAGCACGCGATCTTGAATCCGAGCCTGTTGAAGCCCGGCATGCATCTGCAGAGCAAGCCCTTCAGCGGCGAGGTGCTGGCCCGCCGTATCCGGCAGATCATCGAGCGGGGCTGAGCGCGGCGGAGTGGCCGCGCCGCCGGCCGGCGTCGCGGTCGCTCTCCTGTGTATTGACGGGAGGTAAACCAGAACACAAAGAGAACATCTGGGGCGACGCCATCAGCCGCCCGCCGGCGGCCTTGAGCGAAGAGGCGTGCGGGAAGAGGCATCGGGCCGAGGCCTGTGGGAGGAAGGATTTGGAGCCGGCATTGCGGGTCAAGCTCGGCATCCTCGCCGATGCCGCCAAATACGATGTTTCCTGCGCCTCATCGGGCGCGCCGAAGCGGGTGGCGCGGGCCGGGGCGATCGGCTCCGTCACCGGGGCGGGCATCTGCCACGCCTATACGCCGGACGGGCGCTGCATCTCGCTGCTGAAGATCCTGCTCACCAATGTCTGCCTCTTCGATTGCGCTTATTGCATCAATCGCCGCTCGTCGAATGTGCGGCGCGCGCGGTTTACGACGCAGGAGGTG
Source organism: Acidisoma sp. C75 (assembly GCF_054665095.1). NCBI lineage: Bacteria > Pseudomonadati > Pseudomonadota > Alphaproteobacteria > Acetobacterales > Acidocellaceae > Acidisoma > Acidisoma sp. C75. The sequence goes on along the minus strand of NZ_BAAFHD010000015.1, from coordinate 16,053 downwards.
ATCGACCTGACGCTGGCCTTCTACCGCCGCAACTATATCGAGGGGCTGTTCCTCTCGTCGGGCATCATCCGCTCGTCCGATTACACCATGGAGCAACTCATGCTCGTCGCGCGCGGGCTGCGGCGCGATCATGGCTTCGCTGGCTACATTCATCTCAAGGCGATCCCCGAAGCCAGCCCCTGGCTTCTGGAACAGGCCGGGCTCTGGGCGGACCGGCTCTCCATCAACATCGAACTGCCGACGCAACAAAGCCTCTCGCGTCTCGCCCCGGAAAAGCACGCCGAGCGGATCGAGGGCGCGATCGGCCAGATGCACGAACGTATTGTCGAGGCGCGGGCGGAGCGCCGGCGCTTCTCTCCCGCCGGGCAGAGCACGCAGATCATCGTCGGCGCTGACGAGACCACGGATGCGGCGTTGCTTGGCCGCAGCGCGAGCCTCTACGGCAGATACGCTCTGCGACGCGTCTACTATTCCGCCTTCAGCCCGATCCCGGAGGCCAGTGCCGTGCTGCCGGCCAAGCCGCCGCCGCTCATTCGGGAGAGCCGGCTCTACCAGGCGGATTGGCTGCTGCGCTATTACGGCTTCGCGGTGGAAGAGATCGCGGCCGGCGGCGCGCATGGAATGCTGGACCTTGAGATCGACCCCAAGCTCGCCTGGGCGCTGAAGAACCGCGAGCGCTTCCCGGTCGATGTCAATCACGCGCCGCGCGAGATGCTGCTGCGGGTGCCAGGCCTCGGCTATCGCGCGGTCGATCGCATCCTCTCCGCCCGCCGGCACACGAGCCTGCGGCTCGACGATGTCGCGCGGCTGACGCGCGGGCTGAAGCGCGTTCTGCCCTTTCTGATCGCTGCCGATCACCGGCCGGTGCGCGAGAGCGACCGCGCCGATCTCCGCCGCCATCTCGTGCCCGCGCCCGCCGCCGCTCTGCGGGGAGTGCCAGGGCAAATGAGCCTCTTTTGAGCGGCATGCGCCATATTCTGCTGGCCCCGGGCGCGGATGTGGCCGGCTTCCGCAGGGCGGCGCGCGGGCTGATCGCCGCGGCGGTGCCGCCCGAGGCCGTGCAATGGGGGAGCGCGGAGAGCGGCGATCTTTTCGCCTGCCAGGCGGCCGGGAGCGAAAGCGAGGCCGCGAGCGCGCGTGAGACGCGGCCGCCTCCGCTGCTCACCCTGCCGCGGGCGGCGGCCGATCTCATCCGTCTGGTGATCTGCCATCGCGATCCTGAGCGCTACGCTTTGCTTTACCGCCTCGTCTGGCGCCTGCTGCATGGCGAGCCTGCCTTGCTCGAAGTGCCGAGCGATCCGCTGATCCACCGGCTGGAGTTGCTGCGCCGGGCGGTGGCGCGGGATCTGCACAAGATGCACGCCTTCCTGCGCTTCCGCAGGCTGGCCGCGCCGGACGGGTCGGAGCGCTATATCGCCTGGTTCGAGCCGGACCATTTCATCCTGGAAGAGACGGCGGCGTTCTTCGTCCACCGCTTCCGCGGCATGGCCTGGTCCATCCTCACCCCGCTGGGCGCTCTTCATTGGGATGGCGAGAGCCTGCGCCACGGGCCGCCGCTGCCGCGGGCGGCCGCGCCGCAGGGGGATGATTTCGAGGCCGGCTGGGCCACCTATTACGAAAGCACCTTCAACCCGGCGCGGGTGAATACCGGGCAGATGCGCAAGGAAATGCCGATCAAATACTGGCGCAACCTGCCTGAAACGCGGGAGATCGCGCGCCTCGTCCAGGGGGCGCCGGCGCGGGTGCGGGCGATGATCGAACAGGAGGCGGCGATGCCCGCAAAGCGCGAGCCGATCAAGGCGGTGGCGGCGATGAGCCGGCAAGAGCCGGAGAGCCTGGAAGCGCTCAACCGCATCATCGCCAGCGCCGAGCCTCTCGTGCCCGGAGCGACGCGCGCGGTGCTGGGCGAAGGGCCGCTTGGCGCCGCGATCGCCTTCGTCGGCGAGCAGCCGGGCGACCAGGAGGATCTCGCTGGCCGTCCCTTCGTGGGGCCGGCCGGCCAGGTGCTGGACGCGGCGATGCGGCAAGCCGGGATTGATCGCGGCGCCTGCTATCTCACCAATGCGGTCAAGCACTTCAAATTCATCCGCCAAGGCAAGCGGCGTATCCACCAGAAGCCGACGGCGGGCGAGGTCAAGCATTACCGATGGTGGCTGATGCGAGAGTTGGGCTTCGTGCGCCCCGGCCTCATCGTCGCGCTGGGGGCAACCGCAGCACTCGCGCTCACCGGCAAGTCCGTGCCGGTCTCGCGGGCCCGCGGGGCGGCGCGCTTCCAGGATTGGCCGGGCTTCATCACCGTCCATCCCTCCTATCTTCTGCGCATCCCGGAATCCGCCGCGCGGCAAGAGGCTGAGGCAGCCTTTCTGGACGATCTCCGCGCGATCGCGGCGCTCGCCCAGCCAGCGTAACGGCTGCCATCTGCCGCGCCCGAGGGCTGGGCCCGGCGAATCTCTCGGCAGGCGAGCGCCTTCGCTCCGTCGGGCGGCAGAGACCTCCGCGCCTCAGCCGGGGCGGTTCAGCTCCAGACGCAGCGCGGCGGCGCGCCGATGGCCTTCGAGCCCTTCCGCCGCGCTCTGCCGGATCGCCGCCGGCCCGACCGCGGCGACCCCTTGCGCCGTCATCCATTGATGCGTGCAGACCTTGACATAGGACCCGACCCAGAGACCGCCGGTGTAGTGCGCCGCACCCATCGTCGGCAGCGTATGGTTGGTGCCGCTGCACTTGTCGGAATAGACGACGCTGGCAAGCGGCCCAAGAAAGAGCGAGCCGTAGTTGTTCAGATGCCGCGCCGTCTCCTGCGGATCGGCGGTATGCACCTGAAGATGCTCGGCGGCGACGGCATTGGCATAGGCGAGCATCGTCGCTTCGTCCGGGCAGAGCACAATCTCGCCGGCGCGCTGCCAGGCCTCCCCCGCCACCGCGGCGGTCGGCAGATCCTGCAGCTGGCGCAGAACCTCGGCGGCGACGGCCTCGGCGAGCGTCGCCTCGGTGGTGATGAGGCCGACGCGGGTGCGCGGGTCATGCTCCGCCTGGGCGAGCAGATCGGTCGCGATCATCCGCGCATCCCCGGTCGCGTCCGCCACGATGAAAATCTCGCTCGGGCCGGCGAGCTGGTCGATCCCCACGGGGCCGAAAACCTGGCGCTTGGCTTCGTTGACGAAGGCATTGCCTGGGCCGACGATCTTATCTACCGCCGGCACGCTCTCGGTGCCAAAGGCCATGGCGGCGATCGCCTGGGCGCCGCCGACGCGGAAGATACGATCGGCGCCCGCCATGTGGCAGCCGGCGATCATCGCCGCATGGGCGGTGGGCGGCAGGCAGGCGATGACCTCCTGGCAGCCTGCGACCTTCGCCGGCACGATCGTCATGACCGGGGCTGAGAGCAGCGGGTAGCGGCCGCCCGGCACATAGGCGCCGATTCGCGCGATCGGGATGATGCGGTGGCCGAGATGCACGCCCGGATGCAGCTCGATGTCGAGCGGCAGCATGGTCTTGAGCTGGGCTTCCGCGAAGGCGCGCACGTTGGCGATGGCGAAGGCGGTATCGGCGCGGGTGGCGGGATCGAGGCTGGCAAGGGCCGTCTCCCGCTCGGCCGGTGAGACCTCCAGGGCTGGCGGAGCGAGGCCGTCGAACTCCTCCGAGAAACGGCGAAGCGCGGCGTCGCCTTCGGCCCGGACGGCTGCGACGATGCTGGCAACGGTCGCGCCGATATCCTGGCGTCCGGCTTCCGGCGCCGGGTGCGGCGCCTTGACGTAGCGTGCGCCAGCGGGGAGGGGGGATGGCAGCATGACGCACCTCGAACCTGCGGTTGGAGCCGCCAAGGCTAGAAGAAATGCCGGGGGGTGCAATCGCCGGCGCGGCAGGCGTAGATTATTCTCACCATTTTCGAGGGAGGAACCCATGCCGCAGGTTGGCCATAAGATCCGCCAGATGCGCGAGCGCCGGCACCTCGGCTTGCGCGAGCTCGCCTTGCGCTCCGGCGTCTCGCATTCGGCGATCTCGCTCATCGAGCGCAATCGCATGAGCCCCACGGTCGAGACCTTGAGCGCCATTCTGGACGCGCTCGGCACCACTCTCACCGGCTTCTTCTCCGAACTGCAGAGCCAAGCCGGCTACAACCCCTTCTACGCCCGCGATGATTTTGTCGAGATTGGCAACTCAAGCGCTATATCCTACAGGATGATCGGGATCGACTATCCCAATCGGACAATTCTGATGCTGCACGAAACCTATGCTGCCGGGGCCGATACCGGCCCGGTCTTCTCCCATACCGCACAGGAAGCCGGCATGGTGTTGAGCGGCCGGGTGGAGCTGACGGTTGGCGCGCGTTCGCGCGTTCTGGAAGCGGGCGAGGGCTATTATTTCGATAGCCGAGAGCCGCATCGCTTCCGCAATGTGGCGCGCGGCCCGTCCGAGATTCTGAGCGCCGTCACCCCGCCGACCTACTAGGCGGCCGGATAGAATACTGAACTTCGGCCGCTGTGCTGCGCTTCGCCCCCAAAAAGCTGTTTTCTTTGGGTTGCAGACCGACCATCATGAGCGTTCTGCACGTCACATATTCCCGCACTGCAACAGGAGCTTGATACGATGGCCATTGTCAGGGGCGATCAACGATTGCACCGCAACGCCTTGGGCCTTCCCCAGATTGTGGCTTCAACCCTCGCCAATATCGCGCCGGCGGTGAGCTTCTATTTCGGCTTCGGCGTGATCGTCGGCGGTGCCGGCGTCGCCGCCCCGCTCACCATCATCGTCGCCATGCTCTGCATTCTTTTCCTGAGCAACACGCTCGCCGAGTTCTCAAAATATCGCCCCAGCACCGGCTCGTTCGTCACCTTCATCGGCATGGGCTTCGGCCCCGTCGCCGGTGCCGCCGCCTCGCTCTTCACTGTCGTCGGCTATGCCATCGCGGCGGCCGCCATCGTCGCCATCTCCGGCGGCTGGATGCAGGACACGCTCAAGCTCTTTTTCGGCATCAACATCCCCTGGCAGCTTCTCGCCACGGCGGCGACGCTGATCTGCGGCTGGCTCGTGGTCCGCGGCGTGCAGATCTCGACCCGCTGGGCCGCGGTCTTCTTCTACTTTGAACTCGCGCTGCTGCTCGTCGGCGCGACCGTCATGCTCATCGTCAGCCATGGCTCGCTCAGCCTCGCGCCCTTTTCGCCGTCGCATCTGTCGGGCGGTCTCGCCGGCATCGGCCTCGGCTTCCCGCTCGCGGTCTATGCCTTCGTCGGCTGGGAGAATTCAGCGACCCTTGCGGAGGAAACCGAGAATCCGCGCCGCAACATCCCGCGCGCGCTGCTGATCGGCACCGTCGCGATCGGCCTCGTCTACATCTACCTCGCCTATGCGACGGAGACCGCCTTCAAGAACGACGTGCATGCGATCAGCAATTCCACCATCCCCTTCATCGACGCGCTGAAGAAGACGGCCGGCGGCATCGTTTTCGTGGCTTATCTCGCCGGTGTCACCTCGGTCTTTTCCTGCCTGCTCGGACTGACCAATTCCCAGGCGCGCATCCTTTTCAGCGCCGGGCGCGAAAGCCTGCTGCCGGTGTTCTTCGGCAAGATCCACCCGGCCCACAAGACGCCGCATGTGGCGATGTGGATCTATATCCTGACCGCGCTCGTCATCACCCTCGCCTGCTGGAACCTCAGCCCGCTCGATATCTTCGCCGATACCGGGACACTCGGCACTATTCCGATCATCATCGTCTATCTGGTGACGAATATCGCTCTGCCGGTCTATATCCTCCGCTTTCATCGCAAGGATTTCGATCCGCTGCGCCATGCGATCATCCCCGCACTCGGTCTCATCCTTACGCTCTTTCCGCTCTGGGGGCTGGTGCAGCCGGGCCAGCCCGCGCCCTTCAATCTCTTCCCCGCGATGACCGGCGTTCTGCTCGTCGTCTCGATCATCTACGGCCTGCTCCTGGCGCGGCGGATGCCGGATCTCGTGCAGCGTATCGGTTCGTATGTGGCGGACGAGGAATATTGATCCGCCGACGCCTTAGTCTTCTGCCGGGGCGGTGGGCGGTTAGCGCCGATCCCGGCCGGGCCGGAAGGTAAGCCCACCCGCGGCCCGGGCTTCGCGCCGCACCAAGCCTCGACCGAGCCGGCTGGAGCGATCCAGCCGGCTTCGTCTTGTTCGGCGCCAACTTCACCAAAAACGATCATTAATGTGATTGACTCGTGGGGTATTACGTCATCACTATGATCGGTAAGATCAAACCTGAGGCAGGCCCCGTGCAGCTCGATCGCTTAGCCGCCATCCGCAGGCAGCTTTATGAGGCCGGCTCCCAGACCATTCAGGATCTGGTGGCCGCGACCGGCGCTTCGGAGCCGACCGTCCGCCGCGACCTCAAGCTTCTCGAGCAGGAAGGCGTTATCGAGCGCGTGCACGGCGGCGCCCGGCTGGCGCAGCCCGCGGGGTCGGAAGTCGCCTTCGATCTGCGTGAGCAGCGGAATATCGAGGCGAAGCGCGCAATCGCCGAAGCCGCCTACCGCCTGCTGCGGCCAGGGCAGACCATCCTGCTCGATGCTGGGACGACCGCTGCCCAACTCGCCCGCCGGCTGCGCGTGCAGCCGATGCGGCTTACCATCATCACCAACGGGCTGACGGTCGCGCAGGAGCTTGCCGCGGTCGCCGATGTGCGGCTGGTGCTGATCGGCGGGGATCTGCGGGCGGAGAACATGTCCCTGGTCGGCCCGCAGGCGGAGGCCATGCTCGGCGGGATATGGTGCGACCAGCTCTTCCTCGGCGCTGGCGCGATTGCCGAGGATGGCGCGATCTACAGCAAGGACGACCGCGAGGCGAGCCTCAACGCCCTGATGCTGCGCCGCGCCGCGCACCGGGTGCTCATCGCCGACGGCAGTAAGTTCGGCCTCGCCACCACGTTTCGCGTGGCGCCCCTTGCCGAGCTCGACCTGATTTTGACCGACCGCACGGTGCCGGCGCCCTGGCGCGAACGGCTCGGCAGGCTCGCGAAGACCGAGGCGCGCTACGTCACCCCGATTGGCGCCGGCGCATGACGCCCCTGGTCCTTGGCGTCGATGGCGGGGGAACCAAGACGCATCTGGCGCTGGCCGATGTCGAGGGGCGCGTGCACTGGCAGGCCGTCGGGCCCGGCATCGGCCCGATGGAGACGGCGCATTGGCCGGAGGTTCTGCGCGTGCTGATGCAGCCCGCGCAGCGCTTCGCCCCCCAGATCCGGCGCGCCGTCTTCGCCCTGCCGAGCCATGGTGAGATCGCGGCCGTTTCCCGCGCCCAGGAGGCTGAGGTCGCGGCGCTCGCCGCCTTTCCGCACTGCGTGGTGAACGATGTTCAGGCGGCCTTCGAGGGCGCCTTCCTCGGCGAGGCGGGCGCGCTCCTGCTGGCGGGCACTGGTTCCATGGTGTGGGCCGCGGACGCCGCCGGGCGACAAGTGCGTGTCGGTGGTTGGGGCCATGGCTATGGCGACGAGGGAAGCGCCTTCTGGATCGGCCGCGCCGCCGTGGCCTTGTTGTCTCACGCCTTCGACGGCCGGGCGGAGGAGGACGCGTTGACGCGCGCCTTGCAGGATCATCTGCGCCTGGCGGAGCCGCGCCGGGCGCAGGCGCTCGCCGAATGGTTCCACGCGGATGCCGATCCGCGGGTGCGCGTCGCCGCGCTCGCCGCTTTCGTCGATGCGCGCGCCGATGCCGGAGATGCGGCGGCGGTGGCGATTCTGGCCGAGGCGGCCGACCAGCTCGCGGCCCATCTGCACGCTGCCTGGCGACGGCTGCCGAGCTTGCCTGCCGGCGCCTGGAGCTTCGCCGGCAGCGTCGCGCGGAGCCGCATCTTGCGGCAGCACCTCTGCGAGCGGGTCATGAGTCCGCCCTGCCCACCCGCCATGCCGCCGGTAGGCGGCGCTCTATGGCGGGCCGCCACCGAGGCCGGTTGGGCGGTAGATGCCGCCTGGATCGCCGGGCTGCGCCTTGCCTTCCCCCTTCACCCCTGAACCCGAAAGTCGGACCGATGACATTGCGTGCAGCACTGCTCGCCGTCTCTCTCCTCTCCTCCCTCGGCGCGGCCTTTACCGCTGCCCCGGCCGAGGCGCAAAACGCCGCCCAGCCGGCAACGGCAGCCAAGCCCTATGCCGGCCAGCAGATCACCGTGCTTCTGCCCCCCTGGGGCACGCTGCCCAAGGCGATGATCGATGCCTTCACGGCCGAGACCGGCATCAGGGTCGCCATGCAGACGCAAGGTTGGGACCAGATCCACGCCAAGATCCTCACCGCGATGATCGCCGGCAACGCCCCCGCCGATGTCACCGAGGTCGATTGGTCCTGGGTTGGCCAGTTCAGCGCCGCCGGCTGGTATGAGCCGTTGCAGGGCAAGGTTCCGGCGGCGGTGGTGAAGGACATCGCGTCCGCCCGCATCTTCACCGTCGGCGGCAAGCTCATCGCGATGCCCTACAACAACGACTTCCGCGTGCTGATCGTCAACCGCGCGATGTTCGACCATGCCGGCATCAAGACGCTGCCGACGACGATGGCAGCACTCTGGCAAGATGCCGTCGCCTTGCAGAAATCCGGCATCGCACATCCGATCGCGCTGCCGCTCTCCGCGAGCGAAGGCACGTCCACCGCTTGGTATCTGTTGACGAAGGCCTTCGGCGGCGATCTCTTCAACGCTGCGATGCAGCCCGAATTCACCTCCCCTGATTCGGGCGGCTACAAGGCGCTCGATTGGATCGTGAAGGCGGTGAAGGCGGGGCTGATCGACCCGGCCTCGACGGGCCTCACCGATGTACAGGTGCAAGCGTTTCTCGCCGGCGGCCAAGCCGCCATTGACCTCGCGGGTTGGGCTGGCAACCTCGCGGTCTATAACGATCCCGCGAAATCCAAGGTTGCCGGTCACGTGGTCGCGGCGCTGATGCCGAGCGCGAGCGGCCGTAGCCGCAGCTTCGGCCTGCCCGAGGCGCTCGGCATTCCCACCAACGCCGCTCATAAGGGCGCCGCGCTCGCCTTTATCGACTGGTGGATGAAGCCCTCCGTTCAGATCTCCGCCTACCAGGCGCTCGGCGATCTGCCGACGAGCACGGCCGCGCTCAATGATCTCAGCAAGGAAGGCAAGCTGCCGAGCGGCAAGGTTCTGCTGCAGCAGATCCCGACGGTTGAACCGCTCTTCGCCCAGGGCACGCCCGAATGGTATCCGCAGTTCAGCGCGGGCGTCTCCTCCGCCATCAACCAGGCGGCGAAGGGCCAGCTGACGGTGCCGCAGGCGATTGCCGCGATCGCGGCGGAGGCCAAGAAGGCGCAGGCCCAATAGGGCGCGGCGGCCACAATGCCGATGGCGATAAGGCTGCGGGCGATGGGGGGCGGGCGGGCTGCCCGCATGGGCGCGCGAGGCCCGAGGCGTGGCGGCGGAGGCACGGGGGATGCGCGCCTCGGCCTGCTGCTCGCGCTGCCCATTCTGGTGCTGATGGCCGGCCTCGTCTTCTGGCCGCTCGCCCTTACCCTGTGGGACAGTCTGCACCGGATCGACCCGATGCGCTCCGGCACGCCATTCATCGGCCTGCGCAACTACGCTCTGCTGTTCTCCGATTCGGATGTAAGGCAGGCGGCGGCGAATACCCTGTTCTATGTCGTCATCGCGGTCGTGGTGGAGACCGTAGGCGGCGTCGCCGTGGCGCTGCTGCTCAACCAGCTCAAGCGCGGGCGGAAATGGGTGCTCGCCGCCGTCATCCTGCCTTGGGCATTGCCGCCCGTCGTCAACTCCATCATCTGGCTCTGGATCTACAACCCGAGCTACGGCGTTCTCAACGGCGTGTTGAGGGCGCTCGGCGTGATCGGACATAACGTCGTCTGGTTCAACGGCCGCTGGACGGCACTGCTGCTCATCGCGGTCGTGCACATCTGGCGGATGCTGCCGATCACCGCGGTCATCGTGCTCGCCGGGCTGCAAGCCATTCCGGGTGAACTCTATGAAGCGGCACGCATGGATGGTGCCGGTGCGGCAAGCCGGCTCACCCGCATCACCTTGCCGCTCATCGGGCCGAGCCTCGCGATCGCGATGACGCAATCGACAGTGCTTGCCTTCAATCTTTTCGACGAAGCATGGATCCTTAACGGCAGCAGCGGCGATACGCGCACGCTCCTCATCCAGGTTTACATGTCCGCCTTTCAGGATCTGCATTTTTCCTATGGCATGGCGCTCTCGGTGCTCGTCATGTTCGCTTCGCTCGCCGTCTCGCTCCTCTACGTTCTCCGCGCATCGCGCGAGCGGGTGGTGGAATGATGCGCAAAACCCTGCCCGCGCTCGCCATCCGGCTCGGCACGCTGCTGTTGCTAAGCTGGAGCCTGCTGCCCATCCTCTGGGCGGTTCGGTCGAGCCTGACCCTGCCGGCTGACCTGACGGCGGCGCGCTTCCGCCTCTTGCCGCCCGCTCTCACCTGGCAGCACTACGCCAATCTGCTCGGTACGCGCAGTGCCTTTCAGGGCGAGGCGACGCAATCCGTCTGGCCGCAATTCAGCCGCGCCCTCCTCAACAGCCTGGTGACGGCGAGTGCAGCGACGGTGGTGACGGTGCTGGCCGCCGCCCTTGGCGGCTATGCCTTCGCCCGGCTGCGCTTTCCCGGCCGGGATCCGCTGTTCGCCCTCATCGTCGCGACCCTCGCGATCCCCGCCTATACGGTGATGATCCCGCTCTACCGCATCATGGTCAGCCTGCACTGGGTGGATACCTATCTCGGCGTCACCCTCGTCTACGTTTCCGCCTTCCTGCCGCTCGCCCTCTGGCTGATGCGCAGCGTCTATCGCGGCTTGCCGCTTTCGCTGGAAGAGGCCGCCTGGATCGATGGCGCCGGGCGCCTGCACACGCTCTTCCGCATCGTCATGCCGCTCGCGGCACCCGGCCTGATCGCTGCCGCGATCCTGACCTTTCTGACGGCCTGGGGGCAATTCCTCATTCCGCTCGTCTTCTCGCCGACGCTCGCGACGAAGCCGCTGACCGTGCTGATCCCGGAATTCGTCACCAAGAACTACATCGATTACGGGCTGATGAACGCGGCCGGCGTGCTCGCGATCGTGCCGCCCCTTTTCTTCGTCATCTTTCTCAACCGCTACCTGATCAGTGGGCTGACCACCGGATCGGGCAAGTAGCGGCTGCGCCACAGCGACAGGATCTATCATGAACGCCACCGAACGCGGGATTTTCGAACAGTTTGCGCTCTGGTCGGGAGCGCCGAGCCCCGCGCCACTCGCCGATGCCGACGCGCTGCATGTCTTCGTCGGCTGCGGCACCTCCTTCTACATCGCGCAGGCGATCGCGGCGGCGGCCAACGCCCAGGGCCAGCAATCGATCGCCGTGACGGGCGGGGAATGGTGGCACCGGCCGCAGTACCATCTCGCCCCCGGTCGGCGCGCCCATGTCATCGTCCTTTCGCGCAGCGGGGAATCGACCGAGACCGTGCGCGCGGCGGAGGTGAGCCGTGCCGCCGGGCACCGGGTGACAGCGCTGACCTGCGCGGCGGAGAGCGCCATCACCCGCTTCGCCGATGTGGTGCTCTATGCGCCGACGCATCCCGAGGAAGGCATCGTGATGACCGCTTCGGCAAGCCTCATGCTGCTGATGGGGCTTCGTCTCGCGGGTGTTGCGGTCGGAGCGGCGGAGCGTGCGGCAGCGGAAGCGCTGCTCCAGGCGGTGGACGGTGCCGCCCGCAGCCTGCTCGAAGGGCGCAGCCATTTCGTCTATCTCGGCACCGGCCCGCTGCAGGGGGTGGCGCAGGAAGGCGGCCTCAAGCTGCAGGAGATGAGCTTGAGCTACACGCAGGCCTATTTCACTGCCGACTACCGCCACGGGCCGATCACCCTCGCGGACGAGCGGAGCGTCGCGGTGCTGCTCTATACGCCGGAGCGCGATGCGGACGAGGCGCGGCTCGCGGCGGACTTGCAGGCCCGGGGTGCGCGCGTGCTCGGCCTCGGCGGCCCGGGCAGCCTCTCCCTGCCGGTCGGCGGTGGCGATGCGGCGCGTGGCCTCGTCTGCCTGCCGGCGCTCCAGATTCTCGGGGAGCGTGCGGCGGTGCTCAAAGGGCTCGATACCCGGGCGCCGCGGGGGCTCTCCAAAGTCGTCATGCTCGGGGCGTAAGCGCGCGATTCCCTCCGGCCGGAATCTGCGTTAGCCTCGCGCCATCGTGCCGCCGGGCGCCGTCTCGGCGGCCCGGATGGCGCCACGGATGGCCAAGCCGGAGGGAGACGACCCAGCATGCCGCGCCCGCGCGTGACCCCTTGGCAGGAGGGCGAGCCCGTGCCGCGCGCCCTTCTCGAAGCGATCAGGGCGCGGCGGGAGGATGGCGCGCTGCTGCCACTCGATGCCGTGCTGCTGCGCAGCCTGCCGCTGGCCGAGGGCTGGAACGCCCTCCTCGGCCGCGTGCGCGGCGCCTTCGCGCTGCCGCTGATCTATCGCGAGATGATGATCTGCCGCGTGGCCATCCTCAACGGCGCTGCGTTCGAATGGGAAACGCACGAACCCGTCTATCGCGCCGCCGGGGGCAGTGCGGCGCAGTGCGCGGCGCTGCGGGGCGAGACTTTCGCTGCCGCGGCGTTCGACGAGACCGAGCAACTGCTCTTGACGATGACAGACCAATCAACCCGCAGCGTGGCGGTGGATGATGCGGTGATCGCCGCGCTCGTCGCCGGGCTTGGCGAGACGCAGACGGTGGAGGCGGTGGCGACGGTCGCGGCCTATAACATGGTGTCGCGCTTCCTCGTCGCCCTCGGCATTTGAGGCGGGCGCGCCACCTTTATCGCCGAGGCCGGAGCTTCTAGGGTGCTGTCTCGGGCATCGGCATGGTTTCGGCGCTGCGGTGCCGTATGCGGCCCCTCCCGGCCCCGCCTGCGGTCATGGTCGGTCCGGGCTCACTTTCTCTTCAACGGATGGGAACAACCCCGTGTATCTCGATAAGTTCAAGCTGACGGGCAAGATCGCCGTGGTCACCGGCGCGGCGCAGGGAATCGGCTTCGCCTGCGCCGAGGCGCTGGCCGAGGCGGGCGCGCGGGTGGTGATTACTGACATGAAGGAAGCGGCGGCAGGAAGTGCGGCCGCGGCCCTCACTGCCAAGGGGATGGCGGCGGAGGCCGAGGTTCTGGACGTGACCGATCCGCGTGCCGTGGAGGCGCTGCAGGAGCGGCTGGTCGCCCGGCATGGGCGGGTGGATATCCTCGTCAACAATGCCGGCATCGCCATCAGCAACCGGCCGGCAGAGACGATGGATGACGCAACCTGGCTGAAGGTTCTGGATGTCAATCTCAACGGCACCTTCTGGTGTTGCCGCAGCTTCGGCCAGGGCATGCTGAAGCAGGGCGGCGGCGTGATCGTCAATATCGGCTCGATGTCGGCCGAGATCGTCAACCGCCCGCAGGAGCAGGCGCAGTACAACGCCTCGAAGGCGGCGGTGCATCACCTCACCCGCTCGCTCGCCGCGGAATGGGCCGCGCGGGGGGTGCGCGTGAACGCGGTGGCGCCCACCTATATCGAGACGCCGCTCAATGCCTATGTGCAGCCCGATTCGGAGATGTATCGCCTTTGGATGAACGGCACGCCGATGAACAGGCTCGGCCAACCGGAGGAGATCGCCTCCGTCGTCCTCTTTCTGGCGTCCGAGGCTTCAAGCCTGATGACCGGCTCGATCGTCCTCGCCGATGGCGGCTATACCTGCTGGTAGCGGCCGCCGCTCAGTCGAGCTTGAGGCCGAGCCCCTTGGCGAAGCGCAGCAGTTCCGCTTCGAAGAGCCGCTCGATCGCGGCCATAGTGGTGCAGGCGGCGAGTGCCGCGCGGAGCGCTGGCGCGAGCGGCAGCCCCGCCATCTGCTGCTTGAAGGCAGCGACGTGCAGCGCCTCGCTCTCGGCGGAGGGCGCGGCCGCCGCGGCTTCGGGTGTCGGCAGCGGGGGTGGGGGCGGCACCGGCGGTCCGAGGATCAGCCGCTCGAACTGCAAGGCGTGGCGTTCCCGGGGCAGCCTCAGGCGGCGCGGTTCCAGAGCGACGTAGCAATCCGTCACATCCCGCCCATCGGCGAAGGGGGTCGCGACCGTCGCGCGCCAGACGAGATCCACCCGCATCGCGTCGAGATCGATATGCAGCGTGTCGAGCGGTGCATCCAACTCGTCGAGATGCGCATGCAACGGCAGCGCGCGGCTGCGGTTGATGAAGAGGCGGAGAACAAGGTCGGGCAGCGTGCTCGTGAAGCTCGCATAGGTCGGATGGAGATTCTCGAAATAGAGCGTCTCGCCGCCGGACAGATAGGGGCTGAACTGCTGATCTTCCGGCGCGCTGTTGTGGAAACCGAAATCGAAATCCTCCGGCGGCAGCGGGTTGCGCCGGTACAGCCAGGCCTCGTCATGCGTGCCGGCAAGCCGCGCACGGGGCTGCAACTGCTCAGGGAGCGGGCCGAAGCCAGCCGGCCGGGCCGGGCTATCCCAGCGCAGCTGCTGCTCCTCGGCCGGATGAATATTGGCGACCGGCAGGGTTTCGCCAGGCTTGGCGCGAAAGCCGCCATAGCCCTTGCCCCAGGGGTTGAAGGGGGATCCGGGGCCGCCGAAGGCGTATTCCAGGCGCAGGGGCATGGCGTGGAAGGGGATCGGCTGCGATAGCTCAAGCTCGATCTGGCGGCGATAGGCGCGGTCGCCGAAGACCCGCAGGCTCTTGCGCCAGGCGCCGATGCCGAAGGTGACGGTGAGGGCGGTGGCATAGCCGCCATCGCGCGCGAAGGCCCGGCCGAGCAGCGTGACATCGGTGCGCGGCTTGAACGGGGCGTGGTCTCCGCCGTAGCGGAGGCTCGTGCCGATCTCATCGGCGAAGGCGAGGGGGCCGGAGATCCCCGCCTGCCGCTCGCGCGCGGCGAGGCCGCATTCACCGTTGATCGCGAGATCGAGACTGGCTTTAGCGACGAGCGTCAGGAGGTAATCCTCACGCCGGAACTGCGAAAGGCTGGAGGTGACCTGGAGCGGTGCATTGAAGAAGTGTCGCATCGCTCAAACCGTCAGGACGCGGGAAACTTGTTCAGCCAGTGCCTCCAGAACCTTCACCTGCTGCGCGATCGTTTCGCGCTTGAGCCCCTCTGCCTCCAACTCGCTCCTCAGCTGCGCATTGAGCAGCTCCAACGCGCTCGTGTTCTGCAGCGCAAGGGTCTCGAGCCTGGTGACAAGCAGCTCCGCCTCCGCCTTCTTGGCGAAGGCGCTCGTCGTCGCGGCGATTTCGCTGCAGGTGACTTTTTGCCCGTTGAGATCGTTGGTAAAGGTGGTACCTCCGGTCACGGTGACGGAACTCCCTTGCAGCAGCATTGCCCCGCCCGCGGTGATATTAGCAGACCCCCCGGGCGTGACCGTGAGATTGTTGGTCGCGGAGAGCGTGAGCGCCGCGCCGGCGAGGGTGGTGCCGGCAGCATCCGCCTTGAAGGCGAGGGGCGCCGCGGCGGAGGCGGCATTGATCTTGACCTCATCGGCGCTGATCTCGATGCCGTTGGCGGTGAGCTTGATCGTGCTGGTGCCGACCGCGAGGGTGATGCCGGCCTGCTCGATCACGAGCGTCGGCAGCTGCAGATTGGCCGCCAGCGCCTTGTGATCGCCGTTGAAATAGCTGCGCGCCTTGGCCATCAACAGCCCGAAGGCGAGAATGCTCGCCGCCGTGACGCCGTTCTGCGCGCCGAGCACCGCGCCTCCGCCGGAATCGAGGTCATCCTGCGCCAGCACCATCTGGGCCAGCGCCTCACCCCCGGCCGTGGCCGCGGCGGAAACCGCGGAGACCGCCGTGGTCCATCTCTTCCGCGCCGAGAGCGTCGCACCATCGCGGTAGCCGAAAACGATCTTTTCGTTGGTGAAGCGGGCGAAGCCGCTATCGAATCCATCGATGCCCTGGGTGAGGCCGCCATCCGAGGCATCGAACTGATAATCGGTCGTGCTGAGAGCGCCGAGGGTGAAGGGCGTGCCGGAGAGGCTCACCTTCGGCCCGACGCTATAGGAATAGGAGCCGATCGGGCTCCAGGCGAAGTTGCTCGCGAAGCCGGCTGAGCCGCTGACGGTCGAGCCGGCGGTATAGGTG
>NZ_BAAFHD010000014.1:0-66292 GCF_054665095.1 Acidisoma sp. C75 | reverse complement strand
TCCTTAATGCCGTTCTTACGAGCGGCGTTAAGATCACCAGCCGGATTCAACATTACAAGGCGGCACTCACCGGGCGGATACTGATCGACGTGTTCGCCCGCTATATCGTCGGCTGGCGCGTCAGCCGGACCGCGCATACGGGCTTTGTCCTCGATGCCCTGGAGCAGGCCATTCATGCCCGGTGCCCGAGCCGGACTGACAAGCTGGTCTGTCATTCGGATCGCGGCAGTCAATATGTCGCCATCCGCTACACAGAACGTCTGGCCGAAGCCGGGATCGAACCATCCGTCGGCAGCGTCGGCGATTCCTACGACAATGCCCTCGCCGAAACCATCAACGGCCTGTTCAAGGCCGAGGTGATCCATCGACGCGGACCATGGCGCTCTTTTGAGGCCGTGGAATATGCCACCTGCGAATGGGTCGACTGGTTCAACAATCGCCGCATCCTCGAGCCTATCGGCAACATCACGCCTGCCGAGGCAGAGCAACAGTTTTACGCTGCCATGGACCAATCCCTCATGGCCGCATAATTTGATTGAATTCGTCTCCGCCAATCCCGGGGCGGTTCAGTGATGGCCCTTCCCCTGATCTTGCGTCACCCGGCGCATCCCCGCAGGATAGGTCCGTGAGCGAGGGATAGGTAAATGGATATCTTCGGGCCGGATTTTGCAGCTCTTATGAGGAGCGATCTGTCGCCCTCTGGGTTGCAGGCCCTCAGGGGGGGCGTCCTGCCGATGGCGAACGACGGCGAGACCACTGCTCTACTCGACTGGCTCATAACCGCAATGGAGCGGGGAGCGCAGGATGGTTTGCCTCATGCAGAGCTGCCTCCGGTCGACGCCCGCTATGTTGAGGCGCTGGTCTCAGTGCTAGGGAAGCGCCCGTCTGAGCGAATTCAAGAGCTTCCGCGTCATTTCGACTTTTTGGCCTTTACTCGGTTGGAACGCGTCTGGTCACCCTTTAAGCTGTTGAATTTCTTCTACCGAGGCAAGATGGAGCCCACTGGAGGTGCTGCGATCGTCACGTCTGTGCGGAATGAGGGCATCAACCTTCTGGAGTGGATTGCTCATCACCGGCTCTTGGGTTTCGACGAGTTTTTCTTCTATGTCAATGATAGTGACGATGGGACAGTCGAGATCCTCAAGGCGCTGGCTGCACAGGAACTCTGCTACGTCATCGTAAATGAAACTCACCTCGGACGTGAGGGGGGGAACGCCTTTCCGATTCAGTCTAAGGCCTTCGAGCACGCGCTTCACTTTCTCGATGCCGTGCGCGCGTTCAAGTGGCTGCTGTTCTCGGATGTAGATGAATACCTTGTGACCCGCCCCTTGATAGAAGATGCGTCTCGGACCCGCCCTCTTGACGATCTCCTCGCCAAATTGGAGAGTGATTCGTCGAATCTGGCTGGCGTCGCCTTTAGCTGGAAGTGGTTCATTAGTAATGCCGCCTACTCACGAGAAGACGGTCTTCATTTCGAACGCTTTCAAGCCTCCCGATGCAGCGATCATATCAAATCACTTGTCCGGCTGCGGCGTTGCACCAGATTCCCGACGTCTCACCTGCCAGATGTCATCGTGGGAAGCCACTTCCTCGATGGTTCATTAGCACGGATCTCGGAGCTAGGGATTCAGCTGCCGCCGACCTATGGCTATGGCCAGCTCAATCACTATTGGAACAAGTCATTCGAGGAGTTCGTCGCGAAGCGCAATCGCGAACGCGGACACAGGTCATTGGATCAGTTCTTTTCCTTTGGGGACAATCGCTCCTTTGGACAAGTCGAGCTTGTTCCACAACCATGGATAGAGCGGCTTAAGATTGAAGTCGCACGCCTCCGAGAATTGCCGAATATTGACCGTCTCTATCAGCAAGCAGAGCGGCACTTTCGTCAAGAAATCCAAGCTTTCGACGCATCCCACAATCTGCCGTATATCTATATCAAAAATCGCTTTCCCATTCGGGAAAGTCATGACGATCTTCAGTCTGAGGATGGCTCTGATCTAGGGGTCATGCGAGACAGCTTGGCTCCCCGAGGGGTCAGCAAGCCTTTGCCTCTTCTCCACGGTACCGAGTACTTTGCCCCAGTCTGGATGCAGTACTGGCATGGTTCTGGCCAAGACAATCCGTGGCGGGAGGTAGTCTGCTGGGCTTTTACGGGCGGAATTGTGAGCGAACCCGGCACCATTTGGATGGGCGACCGACGCTTTGACGTTAGCGCCAGTACGTGGGGCGGACCCTCTATAGAACCGGTGACGGCCACGAACGATCTGCCAATCCGCCAGATCAGAACCCCCTGTGTTGTGTTGCCGGGGAAAAGTGCGACGAGCTACGGGGGCGATCTCTCGGGGCAGCTGCTGCGCATTTGGGTCGCTCGTACGGCGGCCGACAGGATGCGGCTACCCCTCTTGGTTCTCGTCGATCAGCCTGCCCCCGAGTGGCTACCGCACTTGCTCAAGGAGGTAGCTGACGTTCCGCGCGAGGATATCGAATTTTATTCGCCAGCGGAGGAACGCGTCCTCCTTTGGCACGCTCTTGCGCCGGTGTCTCCCCTCGGACCTCAGGGGCTAAACCCCATGATAAATCAGCTGGTTGAGAGGATTATACGCCTCCAGAAGCCTGCGGCTGATGTTACCCAGGTAAAGAGGATCTTCTTGACGCAACGCAGCCGACGCCCTCCTTCCGACCCGGAGTGTCAAAATGAAGCTGAATTGGTGGAACTGGCCGTAAGGCGCCATGGCTTCACACCTATCGCAATAGAATCAGTAAATTTTGAAAGACAGATCACCCTCTTTCGAGACGCCGAGATCGTGCTCAGCAATGCCTTTCCTCACGCTCCGGGCATTATGTTCTGCGGAGCAGACGCGCGCGTCGGGAGCATTGGGGCTCGGTCTCTAGGCCTATCGGAGATCGGCGCCCTCCGAGGATTTCGGAACGCCTACTTCACACTGGGAATTGAATCTAGGAGCCGCTTCTCGATCGACCCTTTGGACTTTGAGCGTTTCCTTGAGGCCCTGTGTGCATAGACGCCGAGACTCGCGGGCTCATTCATTGAAGGCAGGGTGGCTCCAGTTCGAGCCTGAGGTCTTGGACAAAAAGGAGCAGTCGGCTGAGTGGACTTGCCTCGGAAAAGTGGAGAGCTGTTGTGGAAGAGGCTACTTGCCTTTCGTAGGCGGCGGGGCTGACGAAGTCCGGCGACGAGTGCCGTCGGATCGTGTCCCTGGGCGTGGTGTAGCTGGCGCTTGTGATCACCGAATGCTTTCCGGTGGTCTGATTGATCAAGGTGCCGCTGCTGGCAAACTGATGATCGGATTATCGCTCAGCGGCGCGATGGTCTCAAGGGTCATGTAGCGGCCTCGCTGGACGGCCCACTCGTCATTCTGCTCGAGCAGCAGCGCGCCGACGAGCCGGATGACGGCATCGTCGTTCGGGAAGATACCAACGACCTCGGTGCGGCGTTTGATCTCGCCGTTCAGACGTTCGATCGGGTTTGTGCTGTGCAGCTTCGCCCGATGTTCCTTGGGGAAGGACATATAGGCCAGGACGTCATGCTCGGCCTCGTCCATGATGGCGGCGAGTTTCGGCACCCTTGGCCGGATTTGGTCAGCGACGCTCCGCCACTGCGCGCTGGCGGCTTCCGCCGTCTCCTGCGCGAAGGCGGTGGCGATGAAGGCCGAGACGACCCGTCGCCCGCTCTTGCCCGCATGGGCAAGGACATTCCTTTGAAAATGCCCCCGGCAGCGCTGCCAGGTCGCGCTCAGCACCTTCGCGACGGCCGCCTTGATGCCCTCATGCGCATCCGAGATGACCAGCTTCACGCGTAACCGATGTGAGCACCCCACGGGCTATGCTGTGATCTACCGTGAGGCTTCGGCGACGCGCTGTGGCATCCAGAACTCTCTGATGGCGGGGATAACGAGCGGGATGTCGTGGTAGGCTGTTTTGAGGTACTCTTTTATGTTGATGCCGTTTGGCGCCGGGTCCATGGGTGCGCCGATCTGGTCGGCGCCATAGAGCATGATCGGTAACATGAGGCCGCATTCGATACCGGGTGCCTCGCGCAGCGGCGCCCAGGCGCTCCATCGCAGCTTCATGGCATGGGCAAATCCCAGAACCATGGGCCAGCGAATACGACGCCGTTGTCGGTGCGTTGGAAGATCGGCGCGTATGTTTGTGGCGCGGTCGAGAGCGTTTCGCTGATGGCGTTATGCCGCGCAGCGATCGTCATGATGGCTTTGAGCGTTTTACCGTGTGCGGTGGCGATATTGCCCTTGGGTCCGAGCAGATCGAGGAACCATTCATCCGGCGGGATCGCGGAAGGGCCAACGACAATGGCGGCGAGATAGCCGTCAAGCATCGAGGCGCCATCGATGACGCGCTTCTGTTTTTCCAGCCAGGCGTCGAGCGCTTCCAGATCCATCTCATCGTCAGCCTGCGAGGTTCGGGCGCGGGCCTGCCTCATGCCGCAATGGCCTTCTGTGTCTGCGCCGCTTTCCATTTCCACGGCAATAATTCGCTCAACGCGTTCGCCTTCGTCGTGCCCGAGACCATCCGCTCCAGTACATCGGTCAGATAGGACTGCGGATCCAGATCGTGCAATTTTGCCGTGTTGATGAGAGACGCCAATATCGCCCAGCTCTCGCCGCCACCGTCACTGCCGGCGAAGAGAGAATTTTTTCTGCCCAGGGCTGTCGGCCTGATGCTGCGCTCAACAATATTGCTGTCCACTTCCACCCTCCCATCGTTCAAGAACACGCACAGCCCGGTCCAATGACCCAGCGTGTAGCGTATCGCCTTGGCCAGGGTGGATTTGGCCGAAATTTCCGCCAGCCTGTCGAGCAGCCAAGGCTTGAACGCCTCAAACAGAGGCAGGGTTTCCGCTTGGCGCATGAACCGGCCCGGGTTTTCCGGAGACTGGATGGTTTGAGTCGCTATGCGGCTATGGGCATGTGCTCAAGGGCTGCATAGTAATTCGCCTCGGCTTCGGCGGGCGGGATGTTGCCGATCGGCTCGAGAAGGCGGCGGTTGTTGAACCAATCGACCCAGACGAGGGTCGCGAGTTCGACATCTTCCATCCGTTTCCAGGACGTTTGGCGATGGATCACCTCGGCCTTGTAAAGGCCATTCACCGTTTCCGCGAGAGCGTTATCATACGAGTCTCCAACACTGCCGACGGAAGGTTCGATGCCTGCTTCAACCAGGCGCTCAGTGTAGCGAAGGCTGACGTATTGCGATCCCCTGTCCGAATGGTGGATAAGGCCGCCTTTGCTGACCGGTTGCCGTGCATGGAGCGCCTGTTCGAGGGCGTCGAGCACGAAATCGGCGCGGGCATTGCGGGAGACGCGCCAGCCGACGATCCGGCGGGCAAAGGCGTCGATGATGAAGGCGACATAGGCGAAACCCTGCCAGGTCGGCACATAGGTGAAATCGCTCAGCCACAGCCTGTTCGGCGCCGAGGCCCGGAACTGACGCTGGACCTTGTCCAGCGGGCAGGCCGCAGCCTTATCCGACACTGTGGTCTTCACCCCTTTGCCGCGGATGACGCCCTTCAACCCCAGCTGCCGCATGAGACGGGCAACTGTGCAGCGGGCCACCTTGGTGCCCTCCCGCAGCAGCTGCCGCCAGACCTTCCGGCGGCCATAGACCCCAAAATTCTCCGTATGCACCCGCAGAATCTCCCGGCTGAGCTCGGCGTCCCGCTTCTGGCGTTTCGGGCGTCTCTGTGCCTCCCGGACCCGGCCGGCATGCTCATGGTCTGTCGACGAGGCGATCGGCAGCAGGCGCGTGATCGGCTCGACCCCGTAGACATCTCGATGGGTGTCGATGAAGGCGATCATTTTTTGAACGGGCGGTCAGCGGGCACCCATTCGCGTTTGCTCTGCAAACGTGAATGGGACCCGTCCGCTCCGCCACCGCAAAATAGGCTGAGGCCTTGCGCAGGATCTCATTGGCCTGCCGCAGTTCACGGTTCTCTCGTTCCAGGGCCTTGATGCGCTCCGTCTCCGACGTCGTCGGCCCCTTCCGGAGGCCCTGATCGCGTTCTGCCTGCCGCACCCAGTTGCGCAGCGTCTCGCCCGTGCAGCCGATTTTGCCAGCCACAGAGGTGATCGCCGCCCACTGCGTCGCGTGCTCTCCTCTGTGCTCCAGGACCATACGTACCGCGCGCTCGCGCACTTCGACAGGGAAAGGCGGCTTTTTCTTCCTCATCATGACCTCACTCTACTCAAGAGCTTTGGTCTCCGGAAAACCCGGGCCGGTTCACAGTGTTTTTTTTGATGCTGAGCCCCTGACGCCGCAGAAAGCGCCAGACCGTATCATGCGACACGGTGATGCCCGCTGCCTTCAGATCGGCGGCCAGGGTTCTGACAGTCCAGTCAGTCTTCCGGGCCAGGCGCTCGGCCAAGGCATCGCGCACCGGAACCAACACGGATGGGCGGTGGCCGCCCATCCGCCGTGCCGCCAGTCCTCGGCCAGACCTGGCCAACTGACCTATCCGAACGGCACTCGCGACCGAGACGTCAAACCTTTGCGCCGCCGCCCTCACCGTCAAGCCTTCGGCTAGGGCCGCGGCTATCCTCACCCGCAGGTCCAGAGACAGAGGTTTCGCCATCGCCGCTGGCCTCCTCACCAGCCCCAATCTTGAATCACATCAGCGCCGCGTCGCGGAACACAAAATCCGATTCAGCCCAAAACTGCCAGACTCTAATACCTCAAAACGGTTAGACTCGAAGTTGAAAAACTTACTCCTTCAACAAAGGGACTAGCCAGCATGGCGCGGGCAGGCTACTACGCAATCTGAAACGATACCATAACGAATGCGTGAGAGTCGGAATTTGAATGGTAGTGCGGCTATCTTTGACAGGCGATTTTCCTTGTGAGCAGGCGGATATGGGCGAGGAAGAGCCATGCGGTGGCGCTCGTAATGGTGGCCTCGAAATCTTTTGCGAGGCGCCGGCATCTGCCGAGCAAGGCGAAGGTTCTTTCCACCACCCAGCGTCGCGGCAGGAGTTCAAACCCGCTGGCGGCGTCCGACCGCTTGACGATCTGAATGGTCCATTTGCCGATTTGGGCGAAGCGCCCATTGAGGTTGGAGCTGGCATAGCCGCCATCGGCAAACACATGCCGCAACCAGGGATACAGGAATTTGACGGATTTGAGCACGTCGGGCGCCCCGTCCCGGTCCTGAATCCCGGCATGATGCACGATCGCACCGACGAGGCGGCCGATTGTATCGGTGATGATGTGACGCTTGCAGCCCTTGATCTTCTTGCCGGCATCGAACCCTCGCGGGCCTCCGGCTTCGGTGGTCTTGACCGACTGACTGTCGATCACGCCTACTGTAGGCAAAGCCTCTCGGCCAGCCATTTCCCGCGCTTGCATGACCGGAACGTGATTGATGCGATCGAGCGTGCCGTCACGACAGCAGCGGTAGAAATACCCATGCACGGTCGTGAACGGCGCGAATTGCTTCGGGATTTGCCGCCACTGGTAACCGGTCGACAGCATGTAGAAGATGGCCTCCACAATCCTTCGCAGCGTCGCCGTTCGGGGCCGGCCTCGATGCGGCGGTGGGGGCATGAACCGTTCGATCAACGCCCATTCGGCATGGGTGAGGCCGCTTGCGTGCCGCAATCCGGCCCGGCAATATCTTTGTCGAGCGATTTCCGTCCAGCCCATCGTGTCTCAGTTAGTATTCGCAGACGAACTGAATTGCAAACTACTGAAATCGTTCAACCATCATCTTCGGTCTGGTTCTGAGAGATCGTTACGCGACCCCACATTTAAGCAAAGGAGGAACCCTGTGGTAGTTCTTTGTTTATGGAACGAGGTTAATACTTCGCGTTGGCTCAAATCTATCTCGGTCAACGGCCCTTTTATGTACGGTGCATGCTGCCATGTTTGATGGGCTTTTTCATGCAGGTTCTGTGAACTGTAGTCCTGCCTCCCGGTTGCTTGAGTTCGGCCAGGAATGCCTCAGCGATGACGAACTGCTGGATCTGCTGCTTCGCGGCATCATGGCGTGCGCAAGCGAACGACATCAAACAGTCGCCAGGCTTGTCAAGCATTTTGGCTCCGCCAGCAAATGTATTACTGCGAGTGTAAAAGAATTACGTAGGATTAGTGGCTTATCTGATGAAATCATCATCGCATTTAAAGTGGCTCATGCCACCGCTATGCGCTTGGCCAAAGCCCAGATTTACAATCGGCCCATTCTTACGTCCTCTAAAGCCTTGCATCAATACCTGCTCACCGCCATGCAACACGAGGCCAACGAGCAGTTTCGAGTGCTTTATCTGAACTCCAAGAACCATTTGCTCCTAGACAAGAAACATGCGGAAGGGAGCGTCCACCGCGTCTCCGTGGAGATCCGAACGATCTTCATCACCGCTCTCGAGGTGAATGCGACCGCGATCATCTTGGCGCACAATCATCCGTCAGGAGACGTCACCCCTTCCAACCAGGATATTGAAATAACGCGAGCAGTCGTGCAAGCATCTCGATCACTTTCCATTGAAACGCACGACCATATTATTGTAGGCAATGGTCGCATATTCAGCTTCAGGAAGCATCAGTTGTTTGACTCGAGGGTATTGTGCGCCCGGGATCAGAACTGGACCGAAAATGATAGTTGAACGACTTCAGTAGTTTGTTATTCAGTTCGTTTGCGAAGACGAACGGAGGCCCGATGGGCCGGACTCAAATCGTTCAACTATCATTTTCGGTCCGGCACTGAGGCCGGTATCGCTCATCCATTCTCATCCGCTCGTATGAGGCGCCAGCCCCGACCTGCCGATTATAACGTGCTGCTCTTGCGAAGGCCAGGGATGCGGCGCTTGGCGCCTACTGCGCGAGGAACCCGCCATCGACCGCCAGCGTATGGCCGGTGATCATCGCCGCCGCCGGGCTCGCCAGGAAGGCGATGGCATGGGCAACCTCGGCGGCTTCCGCGAGCCGCCCGAGGGGGGTGACGGCGCGGATACGCGCCATCAGTTCCGGGCTCTCCTCAAGCTGCCCGATGAAGCCGGTGCGCGTCCATGTCGGCGCCACGGCATTGACGCGAATGCCATGCGGCGCCCATTCCACGGCCAGCGCCCGCGTCATGTTCACGATCGCGCCCTTGGTCGTCTGGTAGGAGATATTAGGATAGAGCCCGCCGCCGGAGAGCCCCATGATGGAGGCGGTATTGACGATCGCACCACCCGCCCCACCCGCGATCATGAGCGCCGCCGCGGCGCGCGCGCAGAGGAAGGCGCCGGTCATGTTGACGGCGACCACCGCTTCCCAATCAGCGAGCGACAGATCGAGCGAGGGGCGGCGAATGGCGCGGCCGGCATTGTTGACCAGGATATCGAGCCGGCCTTCCTGAGCGGCGATCGTCTCGAAGGCCGCCGTCACGCTCTCTTCGGAAGAAACATCGAGCGCGACGCCACGCCCGCCGAGGGGGGGTGCCTGCGCTTCGGCCGCTCCCGCATCGAGATCGGCGATAACGACGCGGGCGCCGAGCGCCGCGAGCGCTTGAGCGGCGGCAAGCCCGATCCCGGCCGCGCCACCGGTGACGAGGGCGACCTGCCCCTCCATGCGGAAGGGCGGCAGCGCGGCATTCCCCGGCATCGCCTTACTGCGCGAGATAGCCGCCATCGACCGGCAAGACGGCGCCGGTGATGAAGGAGGCTTCGTCGGAGGCAAGGAAGAGGATGGCGCGCGCGATCTCCACCGGCTGGCCGACACGCCCGATCGGGTGGCGGGAGGTGACCGCTGCCTTGTATTCCTCGGACATTTTGAGGAAGCCGGCGGTGGCGATCGACCCCGGAGCGACGGCGTTGACCCGCACGCCCTTGGCCGCGAGTTCCACACCGAGATGCTTGGTGATGCCGGAGGCGACGAATTTCGCCGGGCCATAGACCGCCTGGCTCGCCTGCCCCGCCTCGCCCGAGATCGAGGAGAGGCAGACGATGGCGCCGCCCGCTGTCTTCAGCATCTCGCGCGCCGCATATTTGCAGGTGAGGAACATGCCCCGCCCGTCGATCGCCATGACATGGTCGAAATCCTCGGCGGTCGCGCTCATCAGATCCTTCTCGGGGATGATGCCGGCATTGGCGACGGCGACATCGATGCGGCCATAGGCGGAGACGGCCGCCATCACCATCGCTTCGGAATCCGCAGCCTTGGCGACATCGCCCGCTGCGACCACCACCTCGCCCCCGGCCTTGCGGATGATGCCGGCGAGGCTCTCCAGCGGCTCGGCCGTGATATCGTTGATGACGAGGCGCGCCCCTTCGCCCGCGAAGAGCAGCGCGGTCGCGCGGCCAATGCCGCTCGCGGCCCCCGTGATGAGGACGGACTTGCCCTTCATGCGGCCGAGGCCGGGTTCGATCGTCTCGCTCATGGCATGCTTCCTTATCCGGTCTTGCGGCGTTTTTGGTTGAGGCTGTCGATCAGCACGGCGCCGAAGATCACCGCGCCCTGGATGAACTGCACCCAGAAGGGCTGCACGTTCTTCAGCGTCAACCCGTTATTGATGAGGCCGATGATGAGCACGCCGAGCAGCGTGCCGAGCATGCTGCCCTTGCCGCCGAAGAGCGAGGCGCCGCCGATGACGACGGCGGCGATGGCGTTGAGTTCGAGCCCGACGGCGGCGATCGGCTGCGCGCTATCGAGCCGGCCGGCGAGGATGACGCCGCCGAGGCCCGCGAGCGCGCCTGAGATGACATAGACGATGGCGAGCGTGCGGTTGACGGGAATGCCGGCGAGCCTTGCCGCTTCCCGGTTGCCGCCGACGGCATAGACCTCCGCCCCGAAGACGGTGCGCGAGAGCACGAGGCCGGCGACGAGGAAGACCAGCAGCGTAATCAGCGCCGCCACCGGAAAGGGCCCGAGATTGCCGCCGCCGATATTGTCGAAGGCATCGGGGAAGGAGAAGAGGGTATTGCCGTTCGTCACGATGAAGGCGAGGCCGCGTGCCATGGCGAGCACGGCGAGGCTGACGATGAAGGGGCTCATATTGAGCATGGTGACGGCGAAGGCGATGAAGCCGCCGGAGAGCGCGCCGATGCCGATGCCCATGACGATGCCGGCGCCTGTGCCCCAATGGGCGTTCAGCACGAGGCCCGCCATGACCCCGGTGAAGGCGACGACGGAGCCCACCGAAAGATCGATCCCGCCGGTCACGATGACGAAGGTCTCCCCCACCGCGACGATGCCGATGAGCGAGCTTGCCAGCAGGATGGAGAGCAGATTGGCCGAGGTGAGGAAAGTGGGTGTGGTAATGGCGAGGTAGAGCGAGATGAGCACGAAACCCACGATGATGGTGAGTTCGTTCAGCGCGCGGCCGATGGAGGCGAGGCCGAAGCTGCGGCGTGGAGGGGTGGAGGATTGGGCGGAGGACATCGGGAGCCTTCTTCTCTGCGGGCAGCGTCAGCCGAGTGCCGCGAGCTGCATGATGCGTTCCTGGCTGAACTCGGCGCGCGGCACGGCGCCTGCGAGGCGGCCGGCGCGCATGACGAGAATACGGTCGCAGAGGCCGAGCAGCTCGATCATGTCGGAGGAGACGACGAGCACGGCGCTGCCGGCCTCGGCCAGCTGGTTGATGAGGCGATAGACCTCCACCTTGGCGCCGACATCGATGCCGCGCGTCGGCTCATCGAGCAGGAAGATGCGGGGATGGGTGGTGAGCGCCCGGCCGAGCACGACCTTCTGCTGGTTGCCGCCCGAGAGGGAGCGGACGGTCTGGCGGATATGCGGCGTGCGGATGCGCAGCTCCCGCACGGTATGATCCGCCAGCCGATCCATCCGCCGGGGGGCCAGGATGGTGCCGAGCCAGGAGAGCTTGCCGAGGGTGGAGAGCGCCAGATTGGTGCGGACGGGGAAGGCGAGGATGAGCCCCTCGCCCTTGCGATCCTCCGGCACGAGCGCGAGACCGGCGGCGATCGCCTGGCGCGGGGCACGGATCGCCGCCTCCCGCCCTGCGATCCGCACTCGCCCGGCGGAGCGGTGCAGCGCGCCGTAGAGGGTTTTCAGCACCTCCGTGCGGCCGGCGCCGATGAGCCCGCCAAGGCCCACCACCTCGCCCGCGCGGACGGAGAAGGAGACATCGCGGAAAGCGCCAGGGGAGGCGAGATTTTCGACCTCGAGCAGAACCTCGCCCAAGCCCGCCTGGCGCGGCGGGAACAGCGCATCGATCGGGCGGTTGACCATGGCCTGGATGAGGCTTTCTTCCGTCCAATCGGCGACCGCGCGGGTTTCGATCGCCGCCCCATCGCGCAGCACCGTCACCCGGTCGCAGATCTCGAACACCTCTTCGAGATGATGGCTGATGAAGACGAGACCGACGCCGGCGGCGCGCAGATTGCGCATGGTGGCGAAGAGGATCTGCTGCTCGGTCGTCGTGAGCGTCGCGGTCGGCTCGTCGAGCACGATGACGCGGGCGGCGCGGGAGAGGGCACGCGCGATTTCGACCAGCTGCTGCTGCGCGATGCCGAGATCGCGCACACGCCGCTGGGGCGGCACGGCCAGGCCGACGCGGGCGAGCAGCTCCCGCGCGCGGCGGTTCAGCTCCGCCCGGCGGACGCGGCCGAAGAGCCCGCGCGGCAGATTGCCGAGGAAGATATTCTCGGCGATCGTCCGCTCCGGCACCAGGCTCAGCTCCTGATGGATGACGATGATGCCGGCATCGAGGGAATCGCGCGGGCTTTGCGGCGCGAAACGCTGCCCGCCAAGGGTGAGCGTGCCGCTATCGGGCGGGAAGACGCCGGCGAGCACCTTCATGAGCGTCGATTTTCCGGCGCCGTTCTCGCCCACGATGCCGAGCACCTCGCCTCCATCGAGCGCGATGCTGACATCGGCGAGCGCCTTCACGCCGGGAAATCCTTTGGAGATAGACTGCATCTCCAAGAGCCGCGCCATAGATCACTCCTGCGCCGAAGGCCGCTCGCTCGCGGTGGGTGCTACTTGCTGACCTCATCGCCCCAGAGGCCATAGGCTTTCACTTGGGGGCTGTCGATATTGGCCTTGGTGATGAGGATATGCGGCCAGTATTCATGCGCGGGCACGAGGTTTTTCTTGCCGGTGAGATAATCCTCGACATAGGCGACCGATTGCTTCGCCATCGTCAGCGGGTTCTGGGAAAGCGTCGCATCCATCTGGCCTTTGCGGATGGCGGCCAAGCCCTGCTCCGTTCCGTCGATGCCGATGATGATGATGTGCTTCGGATTGCCGATCGGGTAGAAGCGGTCCGCCTGGCGGATGGCGCGCATCGCGCCCACGGCGTTGTCATCATTGGCGTTGAAGATCGCGTCGATATTCTTGTGCGCGGCGAGCAGCTGGGTGGTGATGTTGAAGCCCTTCGAGGCATCGAAATCGGCAGCCTGGCGCGCGATCAGCTTGAGGCCCGGGTTGCTCTTCTGCAGGGCCGAAAACTCCTGGCTGAAGCCCTGCTCGCGCTCATCCCCCGCCGTGGTGCCGAGAAGTCCCTCAAGGTCGATGACATTGCCGCGGATGGTGCCGTAGCGCGCCTTGAGCTGGGAGGCGATGAAATCCGCCGCCTCCTTGCCGAGCTCGACATTATTCGTCTCGAGGAAGTTGACCTGGCAGCTGCCGCAGGCGGCGCCACGATCGAGCGTGAAGACCGGGATGCCCTTCTTGTTCGCTTCCTTCACCACCGGCACGATGGAGTTGGCGTTGATCGGGTTGAGGATCAGCGCCGAGACATGCTGGTTGATGAGATCGGTGACCTGATTGGTCTGGGTATTCGCATCGCCATTGGCGCTGGTATTGATGAGCTTGAGGTTGGGATGCGCGGCGATGCCTTCCTGCACCCCCTTCGTCATGCCCTGGAAGAAGGGATTGGCAAGCGTCGCGACGCTCAGCCCGACGACGTATTGCGCGGCATGGCCGGGCACCGCGGCCAGCGCAATGGCACCCGCGGCAAGGCCCGCCGCCAGCGTCTTCTTCAGTGTCTTCACGAGATTTCCTCCGATTGTTGTTATTATCGGCAAGGCGCGCGGGCGCGCCCGGCAGGGGAGAGGGGCGCGTCTCCTATCGCCAGGCGGCTCCCACGGTATTGAGATAGAGCGCATAGACAGAGGTGCTGGCGGCCATGAAGAGGCGATGGCCCTTCTTGCCGCCGAAGCAGAGATTGGCGCAGGTTTCCGGCAGATGGATCTTACCGATGAGATCGCCGTCGGCTGCATAGCAGCGCACGCCGTCCTCCGCCGGATCGGCCCAGCCCATGCTGCACCAGATATTGCCCTCCGCATCCACGCGCAGGCCATCGGTGAAGCCCGGCGCGAAATCTTCGGCAAAGACGCGGCCGTGCGAAAGCTTGCCCTGGGCGACATCGAAAACGCGGATATGCGCCGGGCCGCCATGGGTGATGCCGCTATCGACGATGTAGAGCTTCGTCTCGTCCGGCGAGAAGGCGAGGCCGTTCGGGCGCACGAAATCATCGGCGACGATGCGCGCCGCGCCGCTCTGCGGGTCGAGGCGATAGACCCGTGCGGGCAACTCCGCCGCGGCCTTGTGGCCCTCGTAAGGCCCGTCGATGCCGTAGCCCGGATCGGTGAGCCAGATGGCGCCATCCGAGGCGACGACGAGATCGTTCGGCGCGTTGAGCGGCTTGCCCTCGAAGCGGTCGATCAGCACGGTGATGCGACCGTCGAACTCCGTCCGCGTCACGCGGCGGCTATCATGCTCGCAACTGACCAGCCGGCCCTCGCGATCGACCGTATTGCCATTGGCGAAATTGCTGCCCTCGCGAAAGACGCTGACATGGCCATCATCTTCGAGCCAGCGCATCATGCGGTTGTTCGGGATGTCGCTCCAGACGAGATAGCCGCCGGCAGGAAAATAGGCCGGGCCTTCCGCCCAGCGAAAGCCGGTGGCGATCCGCTCGATCCCGGCATTGCCCTGGCGTGCGGTGAAGCGCTTGTCGAGCGGCTCGACGCGCGGATCAGGGTAGCGGGTGTTTTCGAGCGGGCCGAGCGGCAGGCGCCGATAGGCGCCGAAGCCCTGACCCTCGGCCGATCCGGGCTGCCCTAGCATGCGCGGCGGCCCCGCGCGCTGGCGGAGCAGATGAGATTGCAACCGAACAAGACGCCTGCCCCTCCCCCGGCTTTTGACGATCCGTGCTTGATCTTGCCCCGCTCTGCGTCGGGTAAAACCTGTATGACAGCTTTGCGCGCTTCCCACCGCGACGCAAGCCCCAATTTGCGGCGCATCGCACGGGCGATCGCGCCGCTGCCGGGGCGGAGTTTGCTATGGTGCTTTGCGGCTCAATGGCCGAGACTTTGGCCCAAGGCGCCCGCACCGACGAGGACCGAGCACACGCCATGGCTGCCGAGACCCGGACCGACCAATTGACCGAGGCGCTGCGCGCGCGCATCAGCCGCGGCATCTTTCCCGTGGGCTCGAAATTACCGTCCGAACAGGCGCTCGCCCTGAAATTCCAGGTCAGCCGCACCGTGGTGCGCGAAGCGGTGACGCGGCTGAAGGCCGATGGTCTGGTAGAGACGCGCAAGGGCGCCGCCGCCCGCGTGCGTGCCCCGGCGGCGGAGCCGGAGGGGCGGCTCATCATGCCCGGCTCGATCGAGGCGCTGCTCGGCTTCCTCGAAGTGCGTCGGGCGATCGAGGCGGAAGTGGCGGCGCTGGCGGCGGAGCGGCGGACCGCCGCGCAATGCGTCGAGATCGAACAGGCTCTCTGCGCCATCGAGGAGGCGCAGGCGCGATCGCTGACCGGCGTTGCCGAGGACCTGGCCTTTCATCTGGCGATCGGGCGTGCCACCGCCAATGCCTATTGGAGCCAGTTCATCGGTCTTTTCGCCGAGCCGATGCGCGCCGCCATCCGGCTGACGCGGGCGAACGAGGCCCGCCGGCAGGATTTCACCCTCGCCGTGCAGGAGGAGCATCGCCTGATCTACCGCGCGATTGCCGAACAGGATGCCGAGGCCGCGCGCATGGCTGCGCACCGGCATGTGGAAAACGCGGCGACCCGCGTGCTGCTGGCCGACCGTGCCTTCTGGCAGCAGGAAGGTTCGACCCTGGCGCAAGGCTGGGCGCAATCGGCCTTCCGCCATCGGGAGAATGGCGGCGCGCCACGCGGCTGAAGAAGCCTGCCTCGGCCGATTGCGGCTGGCGGCGCGCCTACCCCCCGGCGGGCGGCGAATGCCCGATCTTCTCGGCATCCTCAGGTGTCGCCGGATTGTAGATCACCATCGTCAGATCCGTCAGGCCATCCACCGCGAAGGCGGAATATTCGAAGGCGATCGGCCCGAGCTGCGGATGACGCATATACTTGACCCCTTCATGGGCACTCGGTTGCGGCGCGTTTTCATGCCAGATGGCGCGAAACTCCGGGCTTTGCGCGCAGAGCTCATCGACGAGCGGGGCGATCGCCGCAGCCGCGCCGGCGCGCGCGGCCTCGGCGCGAAAGGTGCCGAGGACGAACCGCGCCACGCTTGGCCAATCATACTGGGCGGCGCGGGCACGCGGATCGAGAAAGAGAAAGCGGAGGATGTTGCGCTGCTCAGGCGCGAGGGCCGCGTAATCCAGCAGCATGATGGTCGCGGCCTTGTTCCAGGCGACGACGTCCCACAGCGCGGTTCTGATGATCGCCGGCACCGGATCGAGCGAATCAAGCACGCGCTGCAGGCGCGGGGTGATGGCCTCGCGCAAGCGGAAGCGCACCTCGGGCAGGCGGCCGAGTGCGAGCAGGTAGAGGTGCTCGCGCTCCGTCTCGCTCAGCAGCAGGGCGCGGGCGATCCGATCCAGCACATCGGCCGAGGGCGCGCCACCGCGCCCCTGTTCCAGCCAGGTGTACCAGGTGGGGCTGATATTGGCGCGCTGCGCCACCTCCTCGCGACGCAGGCCGGGGGTGCGGCGCCGGCCGGGCGCGAAGCCGAGCGCCACCGGGTCGAGCTTCATGCGCCGATCGCGCAGATAGGTGGCGAGCCCTTGGCTCGTGCGCAGCGGGGCGTTCATCCTGTTACCGCCTATACCATGATATCCTCACTACTTTACCATCATAGGCGATCGCACCAAGCTTGTCTGCGACGAGGATGGGTGGGCAGAGGGCCCTGAGGCTCCGCGCAGCGCCCACCCCCTCTCTTAACAGGAGACCAGCCAGATGCGGATTTTTGTAACCGGGGCGACCGGCAATATCGGCTCCTATCTCGTGCCCGAACTGATTGCCGCGGGCCATCAGGTGATCGGGCTTTATCGCTCGGAAGAGAAGGCGCGCGCGCTCGCGGCGGCGGGCGCCGAGCCCTATCGCGGCTCGATCGCCGAGCCCGAGAGCCTGCGCGCGGGTGCCGCGCGGTCCGACGGGGTGATCCATCTCGCCTTCAACCATGATTTTACCCGCTACCTGCAAAGCTGCGACGAGGACCGGCGCGTGATCGCGATGCTGGCGGAGGTGCTCGCCGGCACCGACCGTCCGCTCCTCGTGACCTCGGGCACCGGCATCGCCCAGATGTCTCCCGGGGAGCCGGCGCGGGAGGACAACCCAGCGCTCAGCGCCGATCTGCATCCGCGCGCCGCATCCGAGGAAGCCGCGCGGGAGGCGGCGGCGCGGGGCGTGAATGTTTCCATCATGCGCTTGCCGCAAGTGCATGACAGGCGCAGCCAAGGCCTGGTCTCCTACGCCATCCCGCTGTTTCGCGAGAAGGGGGTGTGCGCCTATCTCGACCAGGGGAACCAGCGCTGGGCCGCGGGCCATATGCGCGATGTCGCGCGCCTCTATCGCCTGGCGGTGGAGCGGGCGGAGCCCGGTGCGCATTATCATGCCGTCGGCGAAGAGGGCGTGCCGATACGCGCCATCGCCGAGGCGATCGGCCAGCGCCTCGGCCTGCCCGTGCAATCCATCCCGGCGGCGGAAGCGGAATCGTTCTTCGGTTGGCTCGCCATGTTCGCGGCGCTCGACATGCCGGCATCGAGTGCGCAGACGCGGGCGAAGCTCGGCTGGGAGCCGACTGGCCCGACGCTGCTCGACGATCTCGCGCAGTTGGAACTCTGAGCGGAGATGCGGCGGGGCGGTCCGCAGCGTTTCGTTTCCATGACCGTTCGCAGAAGGATGGCGCGGGCGGGTGTTGCCTGGATGGGATCGGCGCCGCGCCGCGCCGAGGCCAGGCGCGGGCTTACCTCCTCGACCTCTTGTTATTTGCGCGCGCATCTTCTCCTGCCGGACGCGCCATCCGACTGGGGGGGCTGCCCGAGCCGGGGCGGCCTTCTCGCCCGGTTCGGGCCGGCACGTGACGCTGCCCGCATCCTCCCCGGATCAACATAGCCTCATCAATCATCGGTGCGTCTCGTTGTGTCACAAACGGTTGACACATCTCTTAACGAATCGCTAATGTGTGGCCAACGCGAGAGACCGCGGTCGCTGCCATGTTCGTAACTATCTGGATAATAATCCGAATCGACGTTGCGCTGGGTCTGGTGGCGGCTGCTTGACGTGTGCGTCCGTCAGCGCCCCGAATGCCGGGTGACTGAGCTTATATAGTGTCTTGTCATCCGGTGGCCGGAAAAGCGTGGCTTGGTCCGGCGTCCGGGGATCGTTCCGGTATGCGTAACGACGTGCCCATCCTGCGAGTTTCTGCGGTGAGATCCCCGGCCATCCGGTGGTGGATGCGCCCTGTTCATGTTGATCTTCGGGAGGCGTGAGTTATGAGTGAAACCGTCGTTGGCAGTGGCCAGACATCGAGCGGATTGGTCGTCACCTCCGGCAACGTGGTGGTGGTATCCGGCGGCACCACGATCAATGCGACCGTGACCAGCGGCGGGCAGGAGTTCGTCTATTCCGGCGGCACGGCGATCGGCACCAACGATGGCGGCTATCAGGATGTCGAATCGGGCGGCCTGGTCAGCGCGACGACCATCCAGGCGGATGCCGTGCTGATCGGCGGCGGGGGCAGCGCCACCGGAACGGTGGTGGAGAGTGCCGGGCTGATGCAGATCGGCGGCACCGGGGTGATCGACGGCGCGACGGTTTCGAGCGGCGGCGTCGCCTGGGTCTATAACAGCGCAACGATCAGCGGGGCGACGATCAGCGGCGTCGAGATCCTGGGCGGGACGACCTCTTCGACGCAGTTCGGCACCCAGGCGGTTTCCGGCGGGCGGGCGGTGAACAATGTCGTCGGCTCGGCGGGAGCCGAATATGTCGGCACCGGCGCGACGACGACGGGCACGATCCTGAACAGCGGCGGCACCCAGCAAGTCGGCGGTTCGACGAGCTGGATCTATCACTACGACACTGCCTCCGGGTTCACGATGTCCACAAATCTCAGTGGTGGCATCGCTTCCAACACGCTCGTCAATAGCGGCGGTGACCAGATCGTATCCTCCGGCGGCACCGCGACCGGGACGACCGTCTATGGTGAGCAGCAGGTCGTGCTGGGTGGTGTTGCCTCCGCCACCACGATCGAAGCGGGTGGGGCGCTCCTCGCCGGCAGCAGCACCGTCAGCGGCACGGTGGTGATGGGCCGGGGCCTGGAACAGCTGGGCGTGGCGGCTGTGGATAGCGGCGCCACCGTCTCCGCTGGCGGCACCCAATGGGTCTATAATACCGCCGCGACGACGGGGACCACGCTGAACGGTGGCATCCAGGTTATCGGCGGTGTCACCTCATCGCCGAACTTCGGCACTCAGGCGACGAGCGGCGGGACGGCGACGGCCACCATCGTCAACTCCGGCGGCGCCGAATATGTCGGCACCGATGGCACGGCGAGCGATACGCTCGTCACCAGCGGCGGCACGCAGCAGGTCGGCGGTTCGGTCGAGTGGAACTATTATTACCAGGTCTCGGCCGGCGTCTCCGGCTCGACGATGTCCACCAATCTCAGCGGCGGCGTCGTCTCCGGCACCATCCTGGCTAGCGGTGGCACCGAGATCGTCTCCTCCGGCGGCACGGCGAGCGGCACGACGGTCAGTAGCGGTGGCTTGCTGGAAGTGGCTTCAGGGGGCGCCATTATCGACACCCACCTGCTGAGCGGCGGCACGATCAATCTCGGCTATGCCACCTATTCAGCGGGCGCGAGCGCGGCGCTGAATTCGGCGACCGATGTCCTCACCGTCACAGATGGCGGCAAGACCTACACGCTTCAGATGGCCGGCAGCTACACGGGCGGGTTTGAGGTGACAAGCGCCAGCAACGGCACCGCGGACATCATCCTCTGTTTCTATCCCGGGACGAGGCTTGCCGGCGCGGAGGGTGAGATCGCGGTTGAGGATATCGCGGCCGGGACGTTGCTCAAGACGCTCTCGGGCTGCCTGCTGCCGGTGCGTTGGCTTGGCAAGTCCGAGGTTTCCACGCGCTTCGGCGATCCCTTGCGCAAGTTGCCGATCCGCATCAAGGCGGGGGCGCTCGCGGCCGGCGTGCCGGCGCGCGATCTGCTGGTCTCGCCGGACCATGCGGTCTTCGTGGAGGGGGTGCTGGTGCAGGCGGCGGCGCTCGTCAATCACACGACCATCCTGCGCGAACGCGACGTCCCCGAATGCTTCACCTATTACCACGTCGAGCTTGCGACCCACGAACTGCTGCTGGCGGAAAACTGCCCGGCCGAAAGCTTCGTCGATAACGTCGGCCGGATGCATTTTTCGAACTGGGCGGAGCGCGAGGCGCTCGGGGATGCGGCGCCGATCGAGGAGATGGCCTATCCGCGCG
Source organism: Acidisoma sp. C75 (assembly GCF_054665095.1). Lineage (NCBI taxonomy): Bacteria > Pseudomonadati > Pseudomonadota > Alphaproteobacteria > Acetobacterales > Acidocellaceae > Acidisoma > Acidisoma sp. C75. The sequence goes on along the minus strand of NZ_BAAFHD010000014.1, from coordinate 45,645 downwards.
TCAAATCCGCCCGCCAGCTGCCGGCCTTCCTCCGCCGCCGGCTGGAGGAGCGGGCGGCGGGGCTGCGCGGCGCGGCTGCAGCGGCCTGAATGCCCCGCCCGGCTGCCTCCTCGGCAGGAGGCCGTCGGGCTACGCCGGTCTTTTCGCAGGCGCGTCGCAAGGCCCCGCCGATACGCGCGCTTTCACGCGGAAGTGAAGCGGGCTTCGCCCGATGATCGGCCAAGGGCAGACCCCCGCGAGCGGGTGGCGCCTCGTGCATCTGGATATCACGGGGCAGATTGGCAGGAGGATGAGGTAGGCGGGCAGTTCTCCGGGGCTGACCGCGCGGCCTATTCCGGCCCGAGCACGAGCGGGCCAAGCGAATTGTCGATGATCGCCTTCCAGCCACCCGTCGGTTGCTTGCGAAAGACGGTGGTGGCAACGAAGTGCCGCGGGGAGGGGGCGCGCCCTCCTGGCTTGGCCGCCAGGGTCCAGCGGGAGAGAAACAGCGCCACCCCATCCGCCTCGATCACATGATGTTTGACTTGTCGTGCGGATGCGCCCGCGGCGATGACCTCGGTGAAGAACCGCCTCAATTCCTCGTGCCCGCGGGCGAGTTCGCCGGGAGCCATGACAACGACGGCAGGCGCCTCGTAGAATTCCAGAACCGCCTCGATATTGCCCTCGTTGAAGGCACGGTCTATGAGTTCGACTGCGTGCTCCGGGCTTGTGGCGATCATCTCACTTTCCTGAGTTGAGGTGCGCCACTGTAGAGTGGGATCGGAGAAGCGGTAAAGTGGGCGGTATCGTTTCAGCCGCGTGACAGGCGCGCTATTTTTCCATCGGCCGTAGCGCCTTCTGGTGATGACGCAGCGGCCCAGGCACAAGCTTCGCCCAGGTGAAGCGCGTGCGAGGGAGAGTATCGAGAGAATGACCACGCCAGCTACGCTGCGCCTGCTGCGCTTCAACGACGCCGGACACCCGGCCCTCATCAGCCGTCATCTGCTGGCGGGCGCAGTGAGGCCAGAGGACTGCCCCTGGGTGAAGGTCGGCCGCCTGTTCCTCTCCGTCACCATTACCGGGCAGACCTCCTGGCTGCCGCTGATCAGCCGGCTCTACCCCGAGGGTATGCGCCGCTATACCGTCTTTACCGGCCGGCACGGCAATATCCCCAATTTCGTCGATCATTCCGGCCGCGCCGTGGGCATTTTCGACGCGCAGCACCTGGCGGAGGACGAGGAGGTGCGCGCGCAGGCGCTTGCCGAATTCTCCGATATCACGATCGATCTGGTCGATTCGGCGAGCGCGCCGCGCTTGCAGACGCAATGGCTGCGCCGCGAGACGACGGAGGCCATCCGCCGCGGCCATGCCGTGATCTACGCCTGGTGCTACGGGCTGTTCACGATGTGCGAGGCGCCCGGCGATCTCGAAAGGCCGCGCTTCCGGCACGCGATGCAGAGTCATCAATCATACCTCACCGATAGGACGGTTGCCGAACTGGTGCAGGACTACTGGTCCTGGGTGCCGCGTCCGATCTAGGTCCGATCCGGCTGAGGTGGCGTGATCTGGGGGCGGTGCTACGGGGCTTGCCCCGCCGCGGCCAGGAGCTCGGAGGACCGGAGCCGATCGCCAAGCGCGGGCGAGAGGCGGCGGTAGAGCGCCATGACCATCGCAGCCTTGCCGCGCATGGCGGGATAGGCCTGCAAGAGCTGCGCGAAGCCGGCCGGATGGCCGAAGATCCGCTCCGCATAGGCCTGGAAATCATTGTCGATGCCGGTCATGCCGAGCGCCGAGACGAAGCCTTTCGCGTGCAGCGCCGCATTGCCGGCGCGGCTGTGAGGATGCCGCAACTCGGCATGATAGCTTGCGGTATCGCCGTAGGTGAAACCCTGCGGATTGAAGGCGTCCCAGGCGGCACGGTCCAGCGGCATCTTGATCAGCACGAGGGCGGCGATCTCATCATGGATCGAATCCACGTCGAAAGCCTCGTTCGCATCGGCCTGGACGCAGTTGAGGGCGATGAGCCCAGGCGTGTGGAAGGCGCCGCCGCGGATGTTCCAGGCGCTCAGATCGTCTGCCAGGGCGAGCCTGCCGACGAGGGATGAGACGAAGGCGGCGGGATAGGCGACGAAGGCCGTCTTCACCGCCTGAAGGCAGGCGGTTTCATTCTCCGGTGAGAGATCCCGCATCTTGACCGGCCGATCAGGCGTGGCGACGAGCGGCACGATGCGTTGGGTGAGATCGTGCTCGATCACCCTCACATGGTAGCGCGCCAGGATCTCGGCACGCAGCGCGGCGGCCGAGCGCCCGGACTCCGCCGCCCAGGCTGCCGCGGGGGCGATAAGGGCCAGGGTCAGGGCGAGGGTGAAACGCGAGAGACGCATCGCCGTCATTGCGCCATCGCGCGGCGAACCATCTCGCCCGCCAGGCCAAGGCTTGCCGGATCGACCTCGCTATCCGCCCCCCAGGTGACGACATTGCTCGCCAGCGTGGCGGCGGTGAGGATGGCGGCACCGGCCAGGAGAATGCTCGGCCGATCCCACCAGGGATGGGAGGAGCCGGCATCGGGCGCGCTGATCGTGCCATGCGCAGGCGCGCCGGAACTGGCGAGCGCCGGCCTGCTGCGCAAGGGCGGCGCGATCGTCTCGAAGTTGTTGGCGGGCGCGGTATCCGGCCCGCGCGGCCGGGGCAACTTCGGCCTGATATCCAGCGTGACGGTGATGTTTTCGGCAAGATAGAGGAAGGTCGGCCGCAGGCGGCCCTCGATCTTGGGTGAGGTGAACTTGGCGCGGATGGTCGGCATCGGGTTCGTCGGATCAAGCACATAGCCGATCGCCGTCATGCTGGGCGGCATGCCGACGGCGTTCACGGTCATCAAATTCTCGTATGTCACGCGGTTGGTCGCCCGATCCCAGCTGACCTTGCCACTGTTGACGAGTTGACCGAGCGCCGTATCCGTCTGGTGCTTGGCGGCAAGTTCCGCGCCCTTGCTGGTGAGGGCCAGGATATCGATCTGCCGATCCTGCCAGATATAGAGGGATCCCTTGTATTTTACCTCGAATTCGAGTTCCGGCGTCTCGCCTTTGATGGTCGGCAGCAGGTCGAGATCGTATCTGAAGGCGAAGCTGTTGACATGCGTGCGCCCCCGCGCGCGCGGGGTGACAAGGGAGGCAGAAGGCCGCTTGGCAGGCTCGGCGGCATGCGCGATCGCCGATGCAGCAGGCGCGGTCTCGGGGCTGATGGCAGGATGCGTCACCTGTGCCGGATGGCGGTAGCCGCGTGGTTTGCGCTGATGCGGCCGATGATGAGAACCGCGCGGCGGCAGATAGATGCGCTGGCCGATGCGCAGCCGGTTTGGATCGCTCAACGCAGGCGGCTTGCCGAAGCGCGGCCGCGTATTATAGGCGAAGAGCGCGGGCCAGAGCGCGGCGTGACCGTAATGCCGGCGCGCGATGGCGGAGAGCGTATCGCCTGGCTTGACGGTATAGGTCTCTATGCCCATTGACAGTGCCCTCCGGGGAAAGATGATGCTGGGCTCTGGGAGCATCGTCGCATGACGCAGAGGCTATAACGCGTCATGCAATGCGGCTCGCTCACATCTTGGCGAGGCGCCTGCAGATGATCACCCAAACGGGCCTGTTCTGCGCGGCCGCCGCGTTGATCGCGGCGCTTTACAGCCATGCGACGATGCGTCTCGCGGTGTGGCTGAAACGAAAGTTTCATCTGCCGAGGATGGGGCTTGCCATGCTGCCGATCGCCGGGCTGACGATCGGCCTGCTGTACCTCGCATTCCTGCTGCTGCAATCCTTCTACGCGCGTGCTGTTGGCAGCATCGGCAGCGCCACGTTTCTCGGCCTCATCATCGGGCGCTTCGTGCCGGCTCCCGGCTTGCGCGGTTCGGGCCTGGGCTTCGGCGGCGATAGCAGCTTCGCCGATGAGAGTGGGGAGGCGGGCGACGAGGGCAGCGACGACGATGGTGATGGCGGGCATTGAGCGTTTTCCTCCCTCACTCGGTGAGGACGACGATCGCGGTCACATTATCCCGCGCGCGATGGCGCAGCGCTTCGTCGATCAGCCGTTGCGCGGCGTTGCCGCCCTGTTCTAGGCAGCGGCGGATGAGAGCGTCATCCAAGGCACGCGTCAGCCCATCGCTACAGAGCAGAAAGCGGTCATAGGGCAGGAGCTGGCCGATCCGCTTGTCGAGCCTCAACCGCAGGGTGCCGGCGCCGATCGCCCGGGTCACCATCTGCATGCTGCGGTGGCGCTCAGCGTCGGGCGGATCGAGAAGGCCGGCGTCGATCATTTCCTGGCCGACGCTGTGATCCTGCGTCAAGCGCCGCAGAATGCCGTCGCGCAGCAGATAGAGCCGCGAATCCCCGGCCCAGAGGCAGGCGAAATAGCGCCGGTCGAGCAAGAGCGCCACGACGGTTGCGGCCTGGCTGCGCCCGTCGGCTTCGCGTTCCATATCCGCCAGCAGGCGATCGTGCAGATCACTGAGATGACGGCGCAGGAGGGCCAAGCGTTCACCCGCATCGGCGCCGCGCGTGAGCGTTGCGGCGCTGGCGACGACGCGGGCCGCCGCGATGGCGCCGTTGCGGTGGCCGCCAGCGCCATCCGCGACGAGGTAGAGGCCGATCTCCGGCCGGCAGAGCACGGCATCCTCATTCTCCCGCCGCAGGGTGCCGGCATGGGATGCGGCGAAGTGGCGGCTCATGCCGCTCATGCGCCGACCATCCGCAGGAAATGCGCTTCGTCCGGCAGGGTGTCGCTGTCGAAGCTGCGGCTTGGAGCGGGCGGGCAGGGCAGGCTCCACCAGCGGCCCGCCCTCACCATCGCTGCCGGCGGCAGCGCCCCGCGCCGAAGTTCGGCGGCGAGCCGGTCGGGCGGCCAGCCATCGCCGATCGCGGCACGGCAGAGGTCTTCGAGATGCGCATGCAGCGCCGCGGCCTGATCCGGCGCATCGCCTGGCGGGTCAACCAGGCCCTCCACCGCAAGCACGAGTGGAAAACGCCGCCCGACGCGATCATGGCTCGGCCCAAGCACGCCGTGCAGCTGAAGCGGCCCGCAGGCTCCCGCCGGCAAGGCGAAATGCCAGGCCGGCATCACAGCCCAGGCCTCTGCCCAGCCCTCCCCGAACTGCGCTTGGGCTCCGACCATCAACCGGCAGATCCACTGATCGAGTGTCGCGACCGTTGCCGCCGAGAGGCCGCGGCCGACGAAATCGCCCCGCGCGGGGAGTTTGCCGTAGAAGCCCGGCTGCGCTGCGGCCTGCGCCTTCATTGCACCGAGGGGCATTTGAAGCTTTGCAAGACATGCCAGTAGAGCGGCGTATAGGCGGAATCGGTGGTGATGGCGAAGGTCGCCTGCCGCTTGGCGCCGCCATGGAAGATGGCGAAATATTTGTTCGGTCCGTTGCCGCGCTCCATCTCCGCCATCGCCATGAGCCGAAAGAGCGCCCAGGCACCGGCTGTACTCGGGATCGGCCGTGCCGGCGGGGGCGTGAAGGTGATGCTGTCATGGTCGAGACTGTCTTGTGGCCAGGTGATGTCTGTCGCCTCGCTCCCCGTCGGCGTCCAGGAGATCGCGTTGGTGCCGAGTGAGAGGACAACCTGCTTCGATGTCGGGTCGATCGAGACCGGGGTGATGCTGAAATGCATCTGCAACACATCGCCGCCCGAGGGGAAGAACAGCCGGCGGATAACCGCCGCCTGCTGGAAGGGCAGGAGCTGAGCATCAGTGACCGGCGGGGCGACGCCGCCGACGGGCCGCACGTGCCAGGTGGCGCCGGAACTGTCCACATAGGAGGCAAGCTGCGTCTTGAAATAGCTGTCGAACACGCCGCCCGGTGCGAAGAGCCGGGCGAAGCTTGAAAGCGGCGTGTCCGAGCGGGCACGCGGATCGAAGGGATAATGCCCGTCCACCACCTCGTGGCAGAGCTTGGCCGGCCCATCCATGCTGGTGAAGGCGCTGGCTGCCGCCTGATGCGCGTCATCGGTGAGCGTCGCTTCCCCGAAGGCGGCGATCTGCTGAAGCCAATGCGCCACGGGCTGCGGTTGGCGCGCGGCTTCGGCCTGCAGAAGCTGGGCCGGGTCCTGGCTGTTCTGAAGAACGGCGGGCGCGCTGCTGGCATTGGGCAGTGTCGCAAGCTCGGCTTGCAACTGGTTCAGCAGATGGAAGACGGCGGTGATCGGCGCGGCATTGCCGTCCGGCCCGGTGAACTCCACCAAGGGCCGATAATAGGCGTCGATCTCGGCACCGGGCAGCGACGTCGCCGCTTGCGCGGCGGGAAGGAAGATGCCGCTCAGCTGTCGGGCGGTCGCGTCCGCCTTGGCATGCGCGCCCTCGCTGCGTGCCGCGGCCTGTGCCGCTGCCTCGGCCGGCATCAACTGATGCACGATCGAGACCAGCAGGTTGCGCATGGGCGATTGCGGCGAGGCCAGAACATAGAGTTTCTGGATGGCATCAACCTGGTTCTGGAAGGGCGAGAGGCCGAGATCGTTCAGCATCGCATCCCAGCGCCGCTCGTAATCCTTGGCGTAGAGGGCGATGACCTGCTGTTCGATGGCGGCGGGGCTTTCCGTCTGCGCGGGCTCGGCTGGGTTGCTCGCTGCCGGGCCGAGCACCCAGCTTTCATCGGCGATCTGCCGGGCGGTGGGCGCGAGCGCCGGGAGCAGGATCTCCCTGAAGCCCCGCGCGGTGAAGAAGCCGGCAATGCTTTGGGTGAGCGGCGCGCCGGAGGTTCGCCGGAAGAGCCCAGCCCCTGCCGCGCCGCCGAGGGCGGTGGCCGGGCTCCAGGGTGAGACATCGGGCGGCGCCGCGCTTGGGCGGATGCGGCTATAGGCCCGCTCGGCCGGGGACATGCGGCTGAAGGCGCTGCGCGCCAGCGCGACCAGCGTGCCATCGAGCGGCACGCTCGGCAGCGGGCTTGCAAGCAGGGCGGCCAGGTGGCGCGCCAGCGCATCCCGCACCGGCGCCATATCCGCGCCCGGATAGCGGGTGGACCAATCAAGCTGCATCCAATCCGCCACCAGCTTGGGATCGAGCGGCCCGGCATTGCCGAGCATCAGATAGATGCGGGTTGCCTCGTAGAGAAAGACCGGCTGGTTGAGGTGGCTGCGCATCTGCGCCTCGAGGCGGCGCAGCAGGCGCGGCAGGAAGACCTCGTCGAGCGCATGCTGATAGGCGAGGCGGCCGGTCTCCACCGCTTTGGCGCCCTGGCCAAGGCCGAAGAAGCCGGCAAACGCGCCCCCGCGCGGGACGCCGAGTTGCTGCAAGCGCGCGGCGGCATCCAGCACCGGCAGGATGCCCGGCAGATCGTCATCCTTAACGGGATCGAGCGGCACGCGCGCCAGCGTATCGCGATAGGTGGCGAGCGCCACCTCGTCCCGCGTGATTGCCGCGCTGTTCGCGGCCTCGGCCCGCCAGAGCAGCAGCAGCGCCGCGAGGGTCGCCGCGCCGATGGCGGAGAAGCCGCCCCAGCGGCGGAGGCGACGGCGGCGCGCGGCGGCGGGATCGGAGGAGACCAGCATCGCCTCGCCGAGGATCACCTCGCGCAGCGTGCGGGCGAGGAAATAGGCGCGCCCCGCGACGGGCCGCAGATCCGGCGCGCGCTTCTGATCGACCTCGAAGGTGCGCGCGAGCAGGCCGGTCAAGCGATCGATCGGGGTGCCTTCCTGCGTGCCGGAGGTGAAATAGACCCCGCGCAGCAGCGGCGCCGGATCGAGCCGCGTATCGGCGAAGGCGGCCAGGAGAAACGCCGCGAGCGGCGCTTCCAGGCTCGCCATCTGGAGGGGGAAGCTCGCGATCGCGACCCGCCGATCCGGGCTGCGTTCGGCTTGCAGCCGCTCGAACAGGCGTGACTCCAGCCGCTTGACGAGGAGCCGGAACTCCGCCTGGAAGGCTTCGACGCCGCGGGCAAGAGCGAAGGTCGTGCCCCATACCTGCTGCCGCGCCTGCTGGTCGAGATCATCGAAGAACTCGGTAAAGCCGGCGATGCGATCCGCCTTGCTGAAGATCGCATAGACTGGCAGGCGCATGCGCAGCCGGTCCGACACCTCCTTGATCCGGCTGCGGATGGCAAGCGCATGGCTCAGCCTTTCGCCGGCCGGCAAGGTGCCGACATCGGCGAGGGAGATGACGACGAGGATGCCGTTGAGCGGCTGCCGCGGGCGGGTGCGGCGGAGCAGATCGAGAAAGGCGAGCCAGCCCGCGCGATCGACCGCGCGATCGGAATCCTGCGTCGTGTAGCGGCCGGCCGTGTCGATCAGCACCGCCTCGTCGGCGAACCACCAGTCGCACAGGCGGGTGCCGCCGACGCCGGCGAGCGCGGCCGGGGCCATGCCGCCTTGCCCATCCGGCTGCGCGAGGGGGAAATGCAGGCCGCAATGGCTGAGCGCGGTGGTTTTGCCTGCCCCGGGCGGCCCGATCATCAGGAACCAGGGCTGTTCGTAGAGATAGCCGCGCCGGCGGCGGGCCTTGCGCAGAAGGGCAAGCGAACTGCGCAGCCGCTCGCGCAGCCGGGCCGCTTCCTCGCTCGCCTCCGCCCGCGCGGCGCGCCGCGAGCCGTGGCCTGGCCCCTCCGGATCGGTCTCGGTGGCGCCGGCGGCGAGCGCCCGGTCCCGCCGGCGGCGGCGCCAGGTCAGGGCGCCATTCACGCCCGCCCAGAGCAGGAGGAAGAGCAGGATCAGCCCGGCGCGCGGCAGCGGTTCGCGCAGCACCGGGCTCAGCGGCCCGAGATACCAGACGAGCGCACTCGCGATAGCGATGCCGGTGAGGCTGGTGCCCCAGCGGCCGATGAGCAGGGGGAGAAGATCGGCGAGCACGTTCATGGCACTGCCCCCGGCCCGTGCAGAACGACTTCGATGCGGCGGTTCTCCGCCCGCCCCGCCGGTGTGTCGTTCGAGGCGATCGGATCGGCATCCGCCCGGCCCTCGGCCGAGACCGGCACATGCGGGCCGGCGGCGGCGGCGATGATGCGCGCCGCCGCTTCCGCCCGTGCGGCCGAAAGCTCGAAGTTGGAGGGGAAGCGGATGGTGTGGATGGGCTGATTATCGGTGTAGCCGAGCACTTGCGCCGAGCCCGCGCGGGTGGCGAGCGCGGCGCCGATCCGCTGCAAGAGCGGCAGGTATTGCGCCTCCACGGTGGCGCTGCCCGAGGCGAACATGCCGCGATTGTTGATCCGGATGATGGGCACCGTATCGGTGCCGACGATACGGATGAGGCCCCGCTGCACCTCGGGCGCGAGGAAGCCGCGCAGGAGGGCGATGGGGCTTTGCGGCGGCGGCGGCAGGGTCGGCACCGGTGCGGGCGGCTGCGGCCGCGTGATCATGGGCATATGGCCGGGCGGCAGGCTGAGCCCGGCGGCGAAGAGCCGGTCCGACTGCCCGGCCAGATCGAAGGCGACCCAGGCATAGGCGAGGCTGACGAGGCCGAGGCCGAGGAGCGCGCCGACCCAGAGGGGCAGGGAGAACCGCCGGGGTGCATAGGGCGCGGCAACCCCCTGCCAGTGCGGCGAGAGCCCGGGTTCGACCGGCGGATGGTTGCGCTTGATGAGGACGTAGGTTTCCTCCCGCACGCGATCGAGCTCCGCCGGGCCGCGTGGCGAAAGCCGGTAGCGGCCCTGCATGCCCAGCGACATGCAGAGGTACATCAGTTCCAGCACCGCCAGGAAGCGACCCGGGTTTTGCCGGATCTGGGCCAGGAGATCGAAGAAGCGTTCACCCGATCGTACTTCCTGATGGAAGGTCGAGACGAGGGAGGCATCGGCCCAGGCGCCATGGCTGCCCCAGGGCGTTGCCTGCACCACATCGTCAAGGCTGGCGCAGAGCGCGTAATGGGCCGGGCGCAGCTGGTCCATCGGTAGATTTTGCGCGCGCAAGCTCCGCTCGAAACGGCGCAGCTCCTGCACCGCGTGCTCACGCAGCAGCCGCGCATCGGGCACGGTGAAGGCGTTCCGCAGCCGGCCGAGCAGGCTGAGGCAGCCAGCCGCCGCCGCAATGATCGGCGAGGCCGTGCCATGCGGCAGATCGGCGAAGTGCATGCCGGGTTCCGCCGCGGCGACAGATGCCGTCGCGCCCGGTTCCGGAAGGGCTGGGGCGGCGAAAGGCGACGCGAGCGGGGGCAGCGGGGCATCGTGGAGCCCGCCTTGCCCCCCAGGCGGTGGCGCGGCAGGCGCTCCGGCCGCCATCTCGCGCGGCGGGCTGCGCCGCCCCGGCAAGGGGCGGATGATGGTACGGTCATTATCATCCGCTTCGGCGAAGGGATTGTCGTCCATGGCCATGGTCAACTCCGTATCGCCCAAAGTTCCACGGTAAGGCCGGGATAATCACCCGAGACATGGACCGCGAAGCCGCCGGAAGCCTGCATCTGCTGCCAATGCGGGGCGTTGCGGTCGAGCTCGAAATAGGAGGCGCCGGCGTAGAAGGGCATCTGCCGCGGGGCGACCGGCAGGGCGCGGAGCCCGATGCCGGGCAGCGCCACGTTGACCAGCTCGCGGATATGCTCCACGGCGCCCACTTTGGCGGTGGCGGGAAAGAGCCGGCGGAGCGATTCCGTAGGCATTTCCGCCTGCACGGCGAGGATGAAATTCGCCGTAGCCAGCAGGCTGCGATCGGTGATCGGGGCGACGCGCACGCCGTGGCGACGTTCCTGCAGCGGAAGCATGATGGCCGTCTGTTCGAGCACGGCTGAAAGCGAGCGCCGGATATCGGCGACGACCGGCGCGAAGGAACGCTGAAGATCCTCATGCCGGTAGGGCGGATAGCTGCCGGGCCGGCGCCGAGGGTCGGTAAAGGTTGCAAGCTCACCCGCCATCTGCAGGAGCTGACGGTAGAGATCCTCCGGATGGATGTTGCCGGCATCGGCGTTATGCGCCATGACGACCTGCCAGCCGTTGACCGCCTGGAGCAGCAGGAAATCCGCGATCTCGGCACTGCCTTTATGGCCGGGCGCGGTGAGCCGCGCGGCCACGGCTTCGCCGCGCTGGTTCAGCATCCCGGCAAGTTCGACGCAGAGCGCCGCGAGCGGGGCCACGGCCGAGCAGACGAGGGCAGGCGCCATCCAGCGGGGATCGAGGATGACCCGGCGATCGGGCGTCACTTCGGTGATGCGCGCCAGAGGCAGGCCGAGATAGCCCTCGCGATCCTCGCTCTCCAGCATGTAGCGGAGTGCCAGGCGGCCGAGCTGGAGTTCCGCCGGCTGCGGCGCGCCCGACTGGGTATCGTACGCCTCGAAGCCGAGCGCCCGGTAGCGACCCTCATCCCGCGCCGGGCTCATGATCTCCTGCATGCCGGGCCGACGCACGGGAACAGCGAGATAGACGCGCTCGTTGCGCACCGCTTCCCCGATTTCGAGCGGCGGCGGCAGATCCGCCTCCCCCGGGATCGCGAAGGGGGTGCCATCCTCGAAGAGGCCGCTTGCCGATTCGAGGGCGAAGCGGCCGGCATTGAGCAGATCCCGCGCGATGGCGAGCGTCGTGACGCCCCAAGGATGGGTGCGCAAGCTGGTGATGCTCGCCCGCAGCTGCGCCTCCGCCCAGCGATCCTGCTGCTGGAAGTGCTGGGCGCGCAGGAACATGCCTTCCCGCCAGGCGACCCGGTTGGTCCAGCTCATGCCGCCTCGCCACGCCGGGTTGGACGATCAATCACGACGATCCTCCTTCGTCATTTGGTTGCTCTGATGACTGTCCTGCGCCTCGGCCATCGAACGCTCATAGGCGCGGGCGAAAGCCTTGCCGAAGACGCTGTCGAAATCATCGCTGAGGGCCGCCAGGATCTGGTGATGGTGGGTTTCGAAGCTGGACCAGGCGCGTGCCCGGCGGAGCGCCGGCAGGCCGCCCCGGCCGCCGGCGGCTGCCATCAGACGATCCGGATCGTATTGCGCAAGCAGATCGCGCACCGCGTCCCGCATCGCGGTCATCATGGCGACCTCGTGCAGGCGCGTATCGAGCAGCGCCTCGGCAACCGCCGCCTCCGCCGCGACATCGCTGCGCCGCCCGATATTGAGCATGGCCGCCAGCGCGTCCTCGTCATTGGCGGCGAATTTGAGCGGATTGTTGCCGCTGGGGCGGATCATCGTCTGCTCGATCCGGAATTCTCCCTTGATCGAGGCGCGCGCGATCATGATGCGGCGCAGGCCATGCACCATGGCGCGGAAGGCGGCGCCGAGTTCCTCCAGAGTCTCGGAAGGGCCATTGACCAGGAGGCCCGCCGATTGCGGATCGAGCCCGGCGCCACGCAGGAAGGCGGCCATCGCCGCTTCGGCAGCCGTGATGCCCTCGGCTGCGGGCGGCACGGGCGCGGGCCGCTCCGGCGTGGCCGGCTGAGGCGCGGCGGGGGGCGGATCCTCGGCATCCCAATCCTGCGGCAGCAGGTCGGCGGAACTGGATGGCGGCCGGTATGCCGCATCGAGGAAGCCGTCATCCGCGATGACGGGATCGGCGGTGATCTCATCCGAGAGGCTGGCGAGCGGGTTGTAGTGATCGACGAGCGCGACCGCCGGGCCCACCGTGAGCGCCAGCGGGTCCGGCAATAGCGGCGCGAAGGGATCACCAGGCAGCCGATCTTCGGGATAGGCGGCAGCATCGGCAGGGGCGCCTTCGCCCAAACCGCTCGCAGCGAGCAGCGGGACCTCGCCCTGGCGCAGCGACACCTCGATCTCATAGGAGCCGAGAAGGATGCGGTCCCCATCGCGCAGGCCGCGCGGCTTGGCGCCGATCGGCTCGATCTCATGGTTGAGGTAGCAGCCATTGGTGCTGCTATCGAGGATTTGCCAGCCGCCGGCCCGCAGGCTCAGCAGGCAATGACGCTTGGAGAGAAAGCGATCAGGGTCCGGCAGCACCCAATCATTGCGCGGATCGCGCCCGATGGTGAATTCGCCCCCCATCACCTGCCGCGTTTCGGGGGCGACGCCATCGGGGCTGCGCAAGATCGACAAGGTCAGCATGGCGCCTTCCCCCCGGGGGTGACGAGGTGGCCGGTGCCGCCGCGATCGATGTCATGCGCGCTGGCGAGGAAGCGGTGCAGCCGCTCGGCGCGTTCCGCGGGCGGGCCACAAAGGCTTGAAAGATGGACGGAGCGGCCGATGCTTTCCGCGAGGCGTGTCGCCGCGGCATCCTCACGCAAGGCGAGCGTCCTGGCAGCGCCGGACCAAAAGGCCGCCAGCGCGGCCAGCGCCTCGGGCGATGCGAACCGCGCATGGTGGGCAGCGGCATAGGCGCGCGCGCGATGCGGGCCGTCCGGCATGCGCACCCAAGCCTCCGCCGCGGCGGCCGCCGCCTCATCCCAAACCGGCCTTTCCTCGCTGCGCGCATGCCCGGCGCAGCGGCAAGCCCACCACACGGCTTCGCGTGCGGGCAGGGCATGAGCTGCGACCAGCAGGGCTTGTTCCGCGAGCCTCGCCTGCTCCAACCGCCGCAGCAACAGCGCCGTCTCCGGCCGGTCGGCGAGCAAGGGGGCGCGGATATCCTGGTTGAGCGCACGGCTGAGCCAGGCGAGCGGCATCGGCCGCAACTTGCCGCGAGGCGGAGGCAGAGGCGGCGCTGCCGGCCGCTGCGCGGAGACTTGCAGGCTCATGCGCCCTCGGTGGGCGCGGCCACCGCCGTTTGCATCAAGGCATCCTCCACGGCTACCTCTTCCGGGCTCGGCACGACCGCGGTGCTCGCAAAAATGTCGGGCGCATTCATCAGGATCATGCCGGCCGTCGTCGTCGCGATGCTGCCAGCCGTCTCGCTGATGATGTCGGCGCTCGCGGCAAGCGCCGCCACGGCATTCAGGCCGATCATCATCCCGTTGATCTTGATGCCGGCCGGGGCCAGCGTGATTGTGTTTTCGCCGACGCGGAGCGTGAGCGCCGTCGTCGCCTGGAGCGCAATCGCGCCGGTCTCGCTCGTGAGGCTCGCATTGCCGGTGACGGTCACCCGCTCGTTCCTGCCGATGCTGACCGTGCGATCACGGCCGACGGCGAGGCTCTGGTCCTGCTCGACCTCCGTCGTCATCTGCTTCTGGGCGTGCATGTAGAAAAGCTCGCAGCCCTTGCGATCATCGAAGGAGAGTTCGGAGAAATCCTGTGTCGTCCCGCGCAGGGTGGAGCGGCTGCGGAAGCCCTGGCGGGTCTGTTCCGCCGGGATCGGAAAGACGGGGCGCATGGCCTGATTGTAGAAGCTGCCGACGACGACCGGAGAATCCGGATCGCCGTTCATGAAGGAGACCGCAACCTCGGTGCCGACACGCGGCAGATGCTGCCAGCCCCAGCTATTCCCCGACCATGGCTGCATGACGCGCGCCCAGATCGCCATGGCCGCGACGGTATCCTTGCGATGATCGAACATCAGCCGTACCTTGATGCGGCCGAGCGAATCGGCATGGATTTCCTCGCCCTCATTACCGAGGACGATCGCGGAGAAGATGCCGGCCATGACCGGCCGGGTGTTGCGCGACGGCTCCCGCCACGGCGTCTGCTGCAGGAAGGCGACGAAGGAATTCTCGTAATGCGGCTTCTCGCCGCCGCCGATCCAGCTCTCGTCCAGCGCTTCATGGGTGACGGAACGCAGCGCGTAATCGATCCCTTCCGCATCGGTGAAGGGATCGCGCGCCAGGGTGAAGCGGTAGCCGGGGCAGAACTCCTGATCATAGCCATGGCCTTCGCGGAGCGCGGCCCCGGCTTCCGCCGATTCGACGGCGAAGCGGGCGCGATCCGCCGCCGTCTGGTTGGCTTGCGTCAGCGCAGGCCAGTTGAACACGCGGCGTGTGGCGGCGCCAGCCATGGCGGACGTCGTCGTCTGATGGCCATAGACCGGCGCATCCGGCCGCGTGGGATCATAATCCTGCAGCACCACCGCGCCATGCGCCGTTCCCTGCGCTTCGCTCCACTGGTCGAAGACATCGACATTGTTGCCGGCATGGATCACCCAGTGCGGCGGGTGGGAGACGGGCTTGAAGGACTGATTCTGATCCGTGATGACCAGGGTATGATCGGTCTTGCTATGCTCGAAATAGTAGAACCAGCCATTTTCCCGCATCAGCCGTTCAGCGAAGGCGAGGCCGGTTTCGTTATATTGCGTCGTGTATTCCCGCACCGGATTGTCGCCATAGAGGCGAAAGACGACCGGGCTTACGCCATGCTCGGCGAACAGGGCCTGCAAAGTCTCTTGCACGGTCTGGTTCTGAAAGATCCGGCAATCTTCAGATTGGCTGAGGAACCATAGGCGCGGCCGAATCTCCAGCCGATACATCCAGCGCGAGCGTTGCGCCATGCCGACGGCGCGCATGCTCTGGACGATGCCGTTGAAGTAGCGATCTGCATGCGGCTGCTTGCGGATGGTGAGGCAGACGCTTTGATACACGAGTTCGCTCGGTGCGATCGCCCGCTCTGTCGAAACCACGGTGAGCGACGCGGCGAAGGGGCGGCTCAGACACTCTTCCGCATGCAGGGCAACGCCATGCAGCGTTCCCTCCTGGATGGGCAAGGTATCGTCGCCGAGCGGGGAGGTGAGCAGAAGGAGCGGTTGCAGGGCGGCCATGGTCACTCTTTCTCCCGCGGGCGGAGCGCGCCGGTGGCCGGCAGCAGGGTGCGAGGCGCGGCCCACCGCCGCCACTGGGCGCCGATCCGGTCAAACCGCGCGAGCAGGGAGCGGCGGGGCTTTGCAGGCTCGCCGGCCGCGGATGCGGCAGCCCAGGCGGGCTCGGGGAGTGGCGCCGCCGATGCGGCCGCCCACGCTTCCGGCGAAGCCTCAGGCAAGGGCCGCAGGCGGACCGTCTCCTCGCGCTCATCCGCCGCGCAAAAGCCTGCCGCCTCGTAGGCGAAGCGGGTGAAGCCCTCCGCGCCGAACCTTGTGAGCAGACCGGCGGCGGCATCGTCCGTGATCGGGATCTCCCGCAGCGCGGAGGCGAAGCTTTGCGCATCCGGGAAACGCGCGGCCGGCGACTTGGCGAGAGCTTGATCGATCAGTGCCGCGAGCCCCGACGGCAGGTCTGCGCGCAGCACGGCGAGCGCGTGGTGCGGCTGGTTGATGAGCTTGAAGACGGTATCGGTATAGCTGAGGCCCTGGAACGGCCGCTCCAGCGTGATGAGTTCGTAGAGCACCGCACCCAGCGAGAAGAGGTCGCTCCGCGGATCGACCGGATCGCCGCGGCATTGCTCGGGGGACATGTAGTTCGGCGTTCCGATGAGCAGGGAGATGCCGGCGGGATCCTGCTCCCGCGGGCGGGAGATGCCGAAATCGGCGATCTTCAGCCGCGCCGCGCCGGTCAGCAGGAGATTGGCGGGCTTGATATCGCAATGGACGATGCCGACCGCGTGGATATGCGCCAGGGCATCGAGCGCGAGGAGCGCGATATGCCGGATCTCAGCGAGGCAGAGCCTCCGCCCGGCCGCCAGGATACGGCTCAAGGGCAGGCCATCGACATATTCGAGCACCAGATGCGGCAAGCCCTCGGCGAGGTTGAATTCGTGGAGGGTGACGATGCCGGGATGGGCGCAAAGCGCCGCCATCCGCGCCTCGTCATGAAAGCGTGCGCGATAGCTTGCCTGCTCCACCCCGGAGATGAGCTCAGCCCGGATGACCTTGATGGCGACGAAGCGGCCGAGATGCGGATCACGCGCTTTATAGACGACGCCCATGGCGCCCCGCCCGAGCAGGGAGAGCACCTCGAAACGGCCGATACGATCGGGCAAGCGCGCGTCCATCTTAGCGCCCGTTTCGCTCGATGAAATCCGCCTCGAACACGGCTTCCTCCGCATCCGCCTGGCGCGGCGCGTGGCTTGGCGCCCAACTGTCCCAGCCGAGCCGGCCCGCTTTACCACTCAAGGCGAGCGGAGGAACCGCATCGCGCGCCAGGATCGGGTTGATCGCGAAGGCGATTTCGAAGCCGAGGAAGCTGCGCACGAGGGCGACGAGGCGGGTCAGCAGCGGGCTCGTCGGCGTGAGCGCGCGGAAGGCGGCGAGATCGAGCGGCCCGATCTTGAGCACGATCCGCGATTGCACGCTCCAGGCCCGCGCGCCGGCAGCGGCATCGACGCCGAGCCGATTGAAGGAGGGGCTGGCCTGCCCCTGGGGTGGCGTTACCGGCAAGGCGGATTGCTCATCGGGATGGACCGGCAGCCACATGCCGGCGAATTGCTCGACCGAGACCGGCAGGCCGAGCCAATCGCCGACGATCGCTTGCAGCCGCGCCGCGGAACGCGGATAGGTGGAGAAATGACCGGCGAAATAGGCGAGCGTGTCCGGCTCGACCTGCGATTGCCGCACCATATCCGGGCTGCCATAGCCGCAGAGCGCCATCAGCAGGTTGCGGACCGGATCTTCGATCTCGGCATCGGGCGGTTTGCCGATGCGGGCCTGGGCGGCGGCGCGATGGCTACGGTATTTGATGCCGGCAGCCGCGAAGAGGCCGATCGGCCGCTGCGCCAGGAGATCGAGAAAGGCGGCGAAGGCGGGTGCCCGCTGGCGTTGCTGGCGGACCACGAGTTCGGAATAGGGCCGCGGCAAAACGCCTGAAGGGCCGGCCAGCCCGATCGGGGCGACCGTCGCGGCAAATCCCCCGGCCTGCTGCCGCAGCGCCAGAATGTCGGCTGCCGGAAAGGCGAGGCCCACCGGCGCATGGAACCGCACGGCGCGCGCCGGATCGGGCTCGGCCGCCGCGAGCATGAGGAGCATGACCGCGGCATCGAAGGAGAAGCGTTGCGGCTCTTCAAGCAACTGCTCGCGAAGTGACGTCCGCCGCCGCGCCTGCCCGCGGGCTTGCATGATCGGCGCCGCCTCGCCGGCTGAGGCGGCCCGCGCGGGCAGATCGCGGACGAGATGCGCCGCCTCTGCCGCGTGGAGCGCGCCGGCCCCATCTCCCATCACCCCCCCTGTCATAACAGGAGCCGCGCACCGGCGCGCGGCGGGAAGCGCGCGACCGCGCCGCTGCGGCCTTCCAGCATGACAGTGCAACGCACGAAGGAATTGACCGTCGTGTGGAGCGCGAGCACGCGTTCCAGCACGCTCGTCATGAGGAACAGCCCCGAGGAGGACCAGCTTCTGGGATCGCAGGTGAGCGTGACGTCCAGCCCACGGCAGAAGGCGGCGGGCTGCGCGCCGGGTACCCGGGCGGTGCCGAGCGCGGAGGAGACCGAGACGAGCCCGGCGATGGCGCTGCGCGTCGCCTCGCTGTCATAAGGATCGTAGAGTCGCAGCATCGCCCGGAGATTTTCGGCGCCCAGCGTGCCGCCGACGACCGAGAGGTGGCTGAGCGAGAGGTGGGAGATGAGCTTCCAGGCACGCCCATCATGCAGGGGCTGGCGCAGCGATGGCGTGGGCGCGGTAAGGCAGCGGAGCGAAGCGACCGCGCCCATGCCTTCCGAAAGATGCAGTGCCGGCTGATCCTCGCCGAAGGGCAGCCGCGAGGGCAGGTCGCGATTGCTGCAGAGGGCATCGACCGACAGGACCTGATCCGCCGGGCGATCGAGCGAGAGGGCCGGATCCATCGGCGCGAGATAGACCTGCGTGCCGCCGAGCGAGGCGGGGGCGGCACGGCGGATGAGCGTATAGAAGCCGGCTTGCGTATCGGCCGACGATTCCGCCTGAAAATCATGGGGCGCGTGGCGGTAGAAGGGGAGCCAGGGCCGGGTGGACCCATCACCATTCAACTCGCGGACCTGCTCGATGCTCCAGACCTCAAGGCTGCGCGTCCGCCGATGATCGGCCGCGACGAGATATTCGGTCTGCTGATGGGTGAGCGGGATCGGTTCGCAGCGCTGGGGAAAGAGGTTGATGATCGGCACGCAGCCGAGCGCCATTCCCTCGGGGCGCAGCGTGCGCTCCAACTCCGCCGCCGTCCGGTCCAGATAGACGAAAACTTCGAGCTTGCCGCTGGTGTGGATCAGGCTGCGCGCCTCGATCCCGACCAGATCGACGAACAGGAACTTCTCCGGCATCGCGAAATATTCCGTGAGCAAGCGAAAGCCCGAGAAGGAACGCGGCGACCAGGGATAGAGGGCCTCCTCATCCGCAAAGCCCGCCGGCCGCAGCGCCGAGGGCGGCAGGAGCGTTGGATTGGGATCGTTCGGCCCCTCCGCAAGTGCGAGGCTGAGCGCGTGGTTGCAGAGAAGCTCGTAGAGCGCGACCGCGCGATCCGCCGGCCCCGTCAGATGCAGGCGCAACTGGTCCACCGCGAGATCGGCGAAGCTCGCTCCCGGGTCCAGCGTGCGGAGGATGAAGCGGAGACTGGCCTTGGCACCGCGCGCTTGCGGGTTGATCGGCGCCGCCAGCGGCAAGCCGCTCAGCCGCAAACCCTCCACCCGGATGGGCCATAGCGTGGCATCAGCCGTGGTCGTGAACCGGCACGGCTCGCCCTCGATCGGATCCGTCTCGATCGCGGTGCCGCGTGGCACCGCAATCGGCACCCGCACATCCGGCTGGCAGGCGAATTGAGCGATCGCCGCCGCGGGCAGGGGCGCGAGGTAATTCGGATAGAGCAGCCCAAGCAGCGCGTCGGTCAACTCGGGATACTCGTCGTCAAGCCGGCGATGCACGCGGCCGGCGAGAAAGGCCGCACCTTCGAGCAAGCGGCCGACATGCGGATCATCAACCGCATCCTGGCCGATCCGCAGCCGGCCGGCGGCCTTTGGATGCGCCTCGGCGAAGTCGCTCGCCAACTGCCGCAGGGCGGCGAGTTCACGGTCGTAATAGGGGAGCAGATCCTTGCTCATGCGCGGTTGCCCACGCTCAATTGCAGGGCTGCCGCCGAGGTCGTCGCGTCCACGATCGTATCGAAGGCGATCGGCGCCATGACCGGCTCCACCAGAAGCATCGCCTCGATCCGAAAGACCAGCAGGGCGCGGAGGCGATCGGGCTCGCCCGCCAGGCGTACCCGGACCTGCGCCAGCCGTGGTTCGAGGCGGCGGATGGTCGCCTCGACATCGCGCAGCAGGACTGCTTGCTGCTGACCCTGGCTCAAAGCCTCTGCCGTCAGGCCGCTCAGGCCGTAGAAGAAGCCGGATTGCTTCAGATGCTTCAGATGCGCCGGCACGCTGCGCCAAGGCGGCTGGGCATTGAGCAGCGCCTCGAGATTGCGCAGAACCGAGTGGCGGAGCTGGCTCAAAGGATCAGCCACGGTCTGCGGGGCTTCCTCCTCCAGCAGCCGATCGAGGATGGACGCCCGCACATCCCTCACCGGGCCTGGCAGACCGCTCTGCCGCGCCTGTCTGATCGTCCCGGTCATAGAAACACCAGTGTGCCGACTTCACGGATGGCCGTGCCCTCATCGCCGATGAGCCAGACGCGCTGCCCGCAGCCGCGAACCACGGCCTGCCCGGCCCATTCGGTCTTTGCGCCGACCGCGAGAGGTCCGTCCGGCGTCGCGGGGGCGAGGGGATAGAGGCACGGCACGTAGATATCGCCACTGAGCCCTGATCTTGTCTTGAGGGTGCATTGCCGCCAGTAGAGATCACGCAACCGCTTTGGCCGATGAAACCGCGCTTCGGCGATTTCGGTGAAGGAAACCCAGACATAGCGGCCGGCCGGGGTGAGCGCTTCGAGATAGCCCGCCATGAGATCGTCGGCATCGCGCAGATCGGCAAAGGGTTTGCCATCGTGCAGCCCAGCGCAGGCCGGCCGGGCGGCTTCCGCTGCCTGTAGGGTGGCAACCGTTTCCTGCGGACGGCCCGCCGCGAAGGCCAGCAGCGCCTTGAGCGCTTCGGCGAGGTGCGGCGGCGGATCGGCGAGGAACTCCGGCACGCGCTGTTCCACCCAGGTCTGACGGCGGAGCAGTTCGGCCCGGAGGAGGCGGCGAAACAGGATCGCGCCCGGCGCGACCGAAGCATCCGCCGCCGCCAGCGCCGCCAGGCTCTCATCCGCCTGTGCCGCCTCGCCGGCGAAGAGCAGAAGTTCGGCCAGGAGCAGCCGCAGCCCCGCATCCTCAGGCGCCTGCCGTAGGACGGCGATCGCCTCATCCAACCGCCCAGCCTGGAAGAGAATGAGCGCCGACCGGCCAGGCGCGCCGCCCTGCGGCGGCGTTGGTGGGAAGAGCGCGGGCCCCGGCGCCATCATCGCCTCCGTGTGATCATCAGTGCACCAAACCCGCGCCGGGGAGGACGAATTCGGTTGCCAGTTGGAACGTGGTCTCCACATCGTCGAGCTGGTAGCAGGGCTGGAGATGAACGGTGCAGGCGAAGGTGCCCGGCCGCGCCGCATGGGCCGCGACACGCACCTTGCTGGAGGCAAGCGGATAGCGGGCACGGCTTTCAGCATCGCCACGGTTGTTGCCGTTGGTGTAGCCGGCGAGCCATCGCTGCAGCCGGCGCTCGATCTCTTCCGCTGTCAGGAAGGAGCCGATCATCTCCCGGCCCATCACCTTGATGTAATGGGCGAAGCGGGAGACGCAGAGCATCGAGTTGATCTGCGCGGACAGGCGCGCATTGCCCACCATGGCCCTGGCATCCTCGGGCACCGCATCGCCTGGCGCGGAGTGCAGGCTGCGCACCGAAGCGAAGAACGCCTCGCCGCCCTGCGGCAGGTGAGCGATGGGCATGAGCCCGCCTTCGATCAGCAGTTGCTCCTGGCTTTCGGTCAGCGCGAGATCGAGTGAGGGACGCGACCAGCCGGCGCCCCGATCGGTCGTGTAGCTTTCACGGGGCAGATCGGGAACGAGGCCGCCACCCAGCCGGTCCTTGTCCACACCGCGGATATCGGCGGGCCAGCCGAATTGCTCCTGCGCCCGGATGACGACAGAGGCGAAAGCATAGCCGCCCAGGCACCAGACGCGATCGCGCGGCGTGCCGGCGCTTTCCGCATAATGCCACCGGTCGCGCAGGCTATCAGGTGTCCAGAGCGGGCGGGCGAGAACGCGCGGCATGGTGAGGCAGAGGAAGCGCATGTCGCTCCGCGCTGTAAGCGCCTGCCAGCGCCGATGCTCCGTATCCCGCAAAGGTGCCGCCGGATCGAGCGAGAGCGCCAGTTCATCGAAATGATCCACGCCCAGGAGATGGGGGGAGGCCGCGATGACGACGGGCAACAAGGCCGCCGCGGCGAGCGCCGCGAGCGAGGAGAGGGCGGCGATATCATCCGGTGGTGCATGATCAACTACGGAGGCGCGCCGCTGGTGACTGACCTCCTCGTCGATCACCAACAGTCCGAAGGGCTCCCCACCGGCGCGGCCGAATTCATCCTCGTAGATCTTCCGAAAAAGCACACTCTGATCGAATTCGGGCGCGCGGTCAAGATCCCGGCAGATTTCTGCCCAGCCGGCATCGAGGATGCGCGTCTTCACCTGGCCGCGCGCATCGATCCCGCTGACCAGCCATTCAAGACCACGCCAGCTGCCTTCGAGACGCTGCAGCCGCGGATGATGGAGGACAGAGTCAAGCTGGGCCGCGATCATCTGATCGAGCGCCACGATGTCACGCTCAATCAGGGCCGGCGCGGAGCGCGGATCTCCGGCAATCCGCCGAGCACCGAGCCATGTGGCGAGCCCCTCTACCCCGCCCGCGATGAACCGCGCCAGCCTCTCGCCCATTGCACCATCATCCGGTTGCAGAAAGGCGCCTGTCAGCATCATATCCCGCAGAGGAGGAGAATTCTCGGAAGCGGCCGAAACCATCCGCCTGTGCTAGGCCTTTTCCGGAATGCGTGCGACCATGCGGAGGCTCGTCGTCAACTCCTCCATCTGAAGCCAGGGTCGCATATAGGCGATCGCGCGGTAGGCGCCGGGGCGCCCGGCGATCTGATGCACCTCGACGCGGGCTTCCCGGAGCGGGAATTTCGCCTTGCTCTCGGGGCCGGCCAGATCGTTGGTGTTGACATAGTTCTTGATCCAGCGGTTCAGCCAGATTTCGCAATCCTCGGCCTCCATGAAGGAGCCGATCTTGTCCCGCGCCATGACCTTGAGGTAATGGGCGAAGCGGCTGGTCGCCATGATATAGGGCAGGCGGGTTGAGATCCGCGCATTCGCGGTCGCATCCGGCCGATCATACTCCTTCGGCTTCTGCACGGTCTGCGCGCCGAAAAAAACCGCATAATCGTGGTTCTTGTAATGGCAGAGGGGAAGAAAGCCGAGATTCGAGAGCTCGTATTCGCGCCGGTCGGTGATGCCGATTTCAGTGGGGCATTTGGCGTCCATATCCCCATCATCCGACTGGAAGATATGGGTCGGAAGATCATCGACCTTGCCGCCGCCCTCCGCTCCACGAATAGCGGTGCAGAAACCATTGCGGGCGAAAGCCTCAGTAAGCTTGGCGCCCATCACGAAAGCCGCGTTCATCCAGCAATAGGCATCATGGCTCATCGCGAGCGGCGCCTCATGCGCATCGACCGGTGCTTCCTCATAGGCGAACTCATCGATCGGCTTCGTCTTCGCGCCATAGGGAAGGCGCGCGACGACGCGCGGCATGACGAGCGAGACGAACCGGCTGTCCTCGCTATCGCGGAAGCCGCGCCACTTCTGATACTCGACGGTATCGAAGATCTTCGCGAGATCGCGCGGCTTGCTCAGCTCAGACCAGCTGTCGAAGCCGAACATGCTGGCGCTGGCGGCCGAGATGAAAGGCGCGAAGGCTGCTGCGCTGACATTAGAGATAAGGCGGAGCGTCTCGATCTCGTCCGGATGATTGCCCCATTCATAATCACCGATGAGGGCGCCATAGGGTTCGCCGCCCGGCGTGCCGAACTCGCTTTCGTAAATCTTACGGAAGAGAAGGCTCTGGTCGAACTCGACGACCCTGGTAAGATCGCGGTTCAGCTCGCGCTTCGAGGCATTGAGTACGCGGATCTTCAACACTGATCCCGTCTCGCTGTTCTGCACCAGATAATGCAGGCCACGCCAGCTTCCCTCAAGCTTGAGGAAGCGGGGATCATGAATAATCTCGTTCAGCTGCTCGGACAGCTTGTGATCGATCTTGGCGATGGCGCGCTCAAGCGTGCGATTGAGGTTCCGATCGAAATTGACCGTCCCCGCCTGCGCTTGCTCGACGAGCGCCCGCACCAGATCCTGCGCCCGATCAGGCTCGGTCTGCCGGGTGGCAGAGACAACCTGCTGCAGGAGATCGCCCTCATGGCTGGCCCCGCCAGCACCCTCGATCTTCGCTTGCGACTGATCCATGTGCTACAGCTCCTCCCGGCCGGAAAGCTCCGCAGAGACCGCGTGCATCTGCCGATCATCCTTGAGGATCGATTCGAGCAGATGTTCAAGCTCTTCCGACCTGTCTGCTTTGCTCATGAGATCGCGCAGCTTGTTCCTGGTTTCTAGCAGCGCCTTCAGCGCCGGAATCTGGGCAAGAACGCGCCCCGGTTCGAAATCTTCGATCGCGTTGAAGCTCAGACTGACGGCAATCTCGGTACCATTGTCGGCGAGCTTGTTGGGAACGACAAGATTAAGGCCCGGGCTCAAGCGGCCCATCACTTCGTTGAAATTGTCACGGTCGATCTGAATGAACTTGCGCTCGGCAAGTGGCCGCAAGGGCTGCGTCGAGTCGCCTGAGAAATCGCCGAGAACACCGACGACAAAGGGAAGTTCGCGCAGAACCTGAGCGCCCTCCGTCTCAACCTCATAGGTGATGTGAACGCGCGGACGCCTCACGCGGCTAAGCTTTTCGTGGATGCTTGCGCTCATTATCGCCCCTTCTTGCAGGCAGCTAGGCGGCTGCCTTTCAGACTCGTGGAGTTGTGTACGCATTAAAGCGGAAAAAAATGCTCTTTCAAACAGCAATCTCTCCAGTGCTATCGGGGTGATCAATCATTGATCGGTCGGATGCCGGAAAAAATGCCGAATCTACAAGGCCTCATGAAGAAAGCTTGAGGATGCGTGGCAGTTCAATGACAACGAAAATGTTAACTCAGCGCGCCCTCAGTTGGTCAATCGAGCGAGGCTCGGATGCCGAGCTGCAGCAAGATCATGCCGCGCTGCCCACCTTCCGGCACCACCTCCTTCAGAAGATCAAGGAAGGAGAGCCGCCCGCGCCGCACCGCCTCATCGAGCGCGTAAGCGAGCGGTGAGTGCGGCTCATATCGGCGGAAGTAATCGGCGACGAGGAGAAGGGTGCGTAACATCTCCTCGCGCTCGGGGCGCGCGTGATGAGGCGCGTCCACGCGCTCGCCCTCGGCTGACATCGCTTGCGCCGCGGGCGGTATGAACGCGGCCTCGGCCGCAAGCTTCGCCTCGCCTGTCGGTTCGGGCGCGAGCCGCTCAGCAATACGGGCGATCTTGTCGAGGACGGAGGCAACGCGGCTAGAGGGCGGCGCATCCCTGCCGAGCCGCGCCTCGAGTGCCGCGGCAAGTTCTTGCCAGCGAGCGAGCGCGGCTCTCGCCTGACGTCCCGTTTCCTGAAGGGCCGCAGCGCCGGCAAGCCGCGCTTCGGCATCCAGTTCCGCGAGAAGAGGCCCTGTCCCCATCTTGCGCTTCTTGCGAGCGGCCTCGCCGATGCTCTCTGCCTCCTCGGCCTGTTCGTAGGCCCAAAGCGTCACCGGCGTGCGGTCGGCGCCGTGGAATAAGACAACCATACGGAGCGGCTGCAGGAGCGTGCCGTCGCCGCTGATGCCATTCAGCCCCGCGATCGGAGCGGCGCGAGGATCTCCTTCCTCATCGTCGCCATGAGGGAACAGGCCCGAACTCCAGAATTGCGACACAAGCCCGAGCATCACCTCCGCCGCGAAGCGCAAACCATTGAGACCGTGCAGACGCACGCAAGCCTCCGCAAGCCAGGCGGAAACCTCCAGATCCTTGCCGAGATCCGCGAGTATCACACGCGCGTTTGTCTCGACAAGCTTCCACTGTACCTGCGCGAGGCTGATCGCGCCTTCATAGTCCATCTGTCGTTCGGTTGCGCGCGCGTCAGCCCGTGCATCACGCAAGCGTGAATAAAACGATGAAGGCGAGCGATCTCCTCGCGGATCAACGCCGACCGGCGATCCTGCGGCGAAGGGCAACAGCAGGCTAGATGCTTGAAATTCAGCACGCTCCATAACGATGCTCTTCTCGAAAAGGGCGGGTTCGCGATGTCATGCAATGGAATTGTAACTAGTTGACAGCGCCTATCCATTGATAGTTGGAGAGAGTGCAGCAGGCCAGAGAAAGTTGCCATGAAGATTGACGAATCTACGGAGTGTTGGTCGAGTGGTGTAGGGTAGAGCCGAGGCTTGCGGACCGTTCTCGTGACCGTGGGTTTGCGAGCCGGGGTTCGGTTCGGGCTGTGAGTCGGCTATTCGTCACGTGATTCAGAGGTGGCCCAAACCGCTCGGCGCGGGTCAAACGAGGGTTTGGAACAGAGGCGAAGCGAGAGGCATTATGGCGATTTACATGAAGTTTCCCGGCTGCAACGGCGACGTGACGGAATCGGGCCACACGAACTGGATCGAGCTGACCGGCTTTCAGTGGGGCGTGGGGCGGGGCATTTCCAGCGATGTCGGCTCCTCCGCCGAGCGTGAATCGACCGCGCCGCAGATTGACGAGGTGACTGTCAACAAGGATAACGACATTTCGACCGGCGCGCTGATGACACAAGCCCTTTCCGGCCACGGCGCCACCGTGCAGATCGACTTCACGCGCACCTATAAGGAACAGCAGGAGGTCTATCTCACGCTTATTCTCACGAATACGATCATCAGCCACTACTCCCATCAGTCGCGCGGGGACCGGCCGAGCGAGACGCTGTCGCTCAATTTTACCAAGGTGCAGTTCACCACGCACCAGATGTCTCCGGACGGCACCCAGGGTAGCCCTGATCATGTGATCTATGACCTGTCCACCGCGCAGACGTCTTGAGGCAGGACGCGCCGCTGGCGGTTCTCGGGTTTGCTGCGCGCCGCGAGCCTCGCGCGATGCCAGGACGTGGCGTGAGTGGTGTCCGGCAGGGGTTCCAAAGCTTTTCTCCGCGGTTGCAGCCGCGCGGCGCTTCCGCACGTTCCCGCAGCCCGGGAAGCAAGCTCAAGGACGATGTCGCCATGGAGCCGCACAAGTTCGATTTCGTGAAAGGGCATGTCAGACCGCGGCGCTTCCGCCTCGGCTATATGCCGGATAAGGCAGCGCAGCAGACCGCCCTGACCGCGGCAGGCCAGGCTGACATCGATATCTATGAGCTTTTGGCGGAGGCGCTGACAGCCGGCATGGCCGCCTCCGGCTACGGGATCGAGCATGCCTACAAGGCGATCAGTTCCATCCCCAAGATCGCGCTGGACGGGCTCAAGGCCGATGACATGACGCGCGTCAACGACGTGCGCAAAACCTCAAGCAAGCGCAACCCGCTTCTGCCGGTGAGCGATCGCCCAAGCCCGATCACCCACGCCTATCTTGTCTCTCGGCGGCTCAAGAAGATCGGCGGCAATGTGCTTCAGGGGGTCAGCAGCGCGATGAGCGCGGCGCCGTTACCAACCGCCGCGAACATACCCGGCACGATCTATCACGCTCACGCCTTGGCGTTGACCGGCATCCACGCCGCCCGGATCGAGTATATCGCGCGGCGCTATGCCCAGGCTTCCTACAGCAACGCGGCATTGGTGCGGGATTGGTGCGCGCTCATCCGTACCACGAAGGCGATCAAGGCGAGCCTGCGCGTCACCCAACTTGCGGGGTCGGTCATCCCGCTCGCCTCGATCCCGACCGCGATCGCCGCAGCGGTGGCTAAAATGGGCATCAAGCTGACGATCACGGGCGCGTGCTACGCGGCGGCGGCGCACCTCCAGTATATCGCCTGGTCTGAGCAGGGTCTGCTACCGTGGGCCCGCCACAGCCAGCCGGCGCGGCGCGGCGAGACGGAAGCGCCTTGGGCGAGCCGCCCGGGCCGCCCGGCCCCGACCGGCCGCTTTCCGCGCGAGACCTTTATCCCTTCGCTTCGCACTATCCCCGAACTCCCACCGCCTGGGGTGGGGATGAGCGGCAGGGCAGGCCAGTTTCTACGCTCGGCCGGGGATGTCGTGGGCTCCGGGGGCGGCGTCGGCAGCGGTCCGGCGACGGAGATTATCTGGGAGCTCTTCACCAAGCGGGGCGCGACGCGGCTTCTCGGGAAGTACGATGTCCAGGCGCTCATCGAGGAGCCTGCCGGCTGGATGGCGATTGCCGATAAATTGCTGCTGATATGACAGTTGCCCTCTTACCCGGCCGGCCGTCCGGGAGGGTGATGAGCCGCTAGAAGGGGCTGACGGCAAAACGGCGCGTCTGTTTCGGTGCCTGTGAGCGCGGTAGCGTCGCGCTGGCCGCGCCGGGGAAACTATGCTTAAGGGCGGTATTCTCTTACCGAGACGTACCCCTTTGCCTCTAGACCCGTACACAATCATCGCCTATACGGCTTGTGTGCTCGCCTTGATGAGCTTGCTTTTCCTCGTTTTCTGGATCAACGGCAGACGATCGCACCATCTTCTTTGGTTTGTTCTCCCCCTTGCCGCAGCGACCATCGGTGCCGGTTTCCTGGCGAGACCATCACTTCTGCCAGGACTGCTTCCGCTTCAACTGGGCGCCTGGCTCATTCTCATCGCCTATGGGCTGACATGGCAGGCTTCGCGCGCGCTCTACAGTCGTTCGCTGGTGTTTGCCTGCGTCCTCGTGCCGTCAACACTGTGGCTGATATTCTCACTCTGGATCTTCGCGCCGTATCGCCTGACCGAGATGAGCGCTCTCATTCGCGGTATAATCATTGCCGCTTTCGAGGCCTTGGCCGCACGGGAGTTTTGGCTGGGGCGTGCTGAGCGACTGCCGGCACGCGCCGCACTCTTTTGGATCTTCACCGCCTACGCCGCCTATGCCGCCGGGAAGGTCTGCCTCACCGCCTATCTGCCGATGCCACTCGGCGGCCGCCCGAGCAAGGCTTGGGCAATCATTGTAGATAATGCGAGCGTTGTCGCCCAGGTCTTGCTGACTGGTGCCTTCGTCATCGCGTTGCTGCAGGAGCGCGTTGCCTCCAAATACTACCGGATGACGCTGGACGACCCTCTGACCGGTGTCGCCAACCGTCGCGCTTTCGAGCAATTTGCCGAGTCCCGGGCATCCTGGGATAGCAGCGGGCGGCTCAGCATCATGGTCCTGGATATCGATCGTTTCAAATCAATTAACGACAGCTTCGGGCACGGGATCGGCGATGAGGTGATCAAGTTACTGGCCAGAAGTGCGACCGATATCATCGGTTCGCGTGGCACCGTCTTTCGTATGGGCGGTGAGGAATTCGCGTGTCTTCTGCCAGGGATCGCTGCTGATGCCGGTTATGCCATTGCGGAGCAAGTGCGCATCGGGTTCAAGGCGCGGGCCGCTGCGGTTGCGGCCTGCGCGGTACGTGGGACGGTCAGCATCGGCGTCGCCGAGTCAAGGCACCAGCAGGAGGCGCTGACCGCCATCCTCCAGCGAGCGGATGAAGCGCTCTACCAAGCCAAGAGGGACGGCCGCGACCGCTCGCGCATAGCGCGTGACCCTTCCCGCCGGCGAGCGGCACTATCGCCTGCCACCGAGCCAAGACGCGAGGCCTAAAGCGCGATAATGGGGCCGAAGCGGGAAATGCCGAGGCCGAGGGCGATGATCGGTCGCCGGAGAAACGGGAGCAAGCCGATCAAGACCACCGTCGCGATAAGATTTCAGCGACTGATCGATCGCATGTAGCGCCACCGCAGTATGTATGAGCGACCGCGCGGCGGGAGAGACACGCGCGGCCGCATGCCGGGCAAGTGTGTTCAAGCAACCGCCTCTGCTTCCGCCACCGCCACAGCCTGGGGTGCCGGCTTCTCGGCGGCGGGCGCGCTCCAATGGCCGCCGGATCGCTTATAGCCTGGCGAGCAGTTCATGGAGACCGCGGCGAACATCTGCCGCCGGTCTTGAACGACGATCCCTTGCGGGATCCATCGCTCCGGCGAACCCGTCTCAGCGATGAAGTGGGTGAAGGCCCGGCTCAGCGCACCGGGGCCGGAGACGAACCACACGGTCTCTCCCGATCCGGCGTTGATGTCGTTCACGACAGACTGTAGCGCACGCTGGATTACGGGATGTCCGGGCATCGCCGCGATGAAGTTGTTGCATACTGTTCCATGATCTTCCTGATAGAGGACAAGCTGGGCATGGGCAGGAATGATCCTTTGCAGAGGCGCCGTGCAGCGATCATCGGCGTCTACATAGACCCCGCCTTCGGCACAAAGCCAGGCGAGCCGGAACAGATCGGCCTTCTGCGCGGCCTCTTTCGCGCGGTGAAAAGCCCAGGAGACCGGTTCAGGAAATCGCTGAGCGATGAAGGCCGCTGCGGATCGCAGGTCGAACCGGTGGTAGCGATATTCGGGATTGATGTTCGGCCAACTCGCCATGAGCCAAGCGACGTCGGGCGGTGGTTCCTGCTTGTCCCAGAATTGGATGATCTGGCGGGGAGTCTGACTGGCAGCTGCGCCCGCCTCTGAATCGGGCAACGCGAATGCGCCGCTCTGGCGCAAAGCCAGTAGGAGCCCAGCGCTGACAGGGGTACTGTTCGGATGGTGGGAAGCGAGCGCGGCGAGCGGCGCGACCCGCTCGGCCGGTGGCAGGGCGCTGAGCCGGCGGAGATGCTCGAGAAGATCCCGATCCGTGCTGTAGTCGTTGATCAGCTCACCATAATGGGTCTGCGATATATTGAGCGTGCGGCCACGCAAGCGAGTGACATGCCCGTGGATCTGCTGGAAGCGGGTCAGTTCGCTCCGCGCGCCGCTCACATCGAGCAGAAGGATTTTCATGCGTGTAAGATCATACCGAGGCCAAGGATCCTGGGGGTTGAGAGCGACAGCCGCCTCATAATGACACTGCGCCTCGTCCGAGCGCCAACGCAGCTCGGCAAAACTTCCCCGCATCCGCGCCACGACGGCTTGTTCCTCAATCGTTGCCGCCGGGATGCGCGCAAGCGATGATAGAGCATCATCGTCAAGGCTGACCAGATTTTCGCACTGGAAAAGCTCGACTGCGAGCCAGAAGGCGTGGGGCAACGCGTTTAGGAAGGTGCGCCCGAGCTGTACGGCCCCGCGATAGTCCCCGAAATGGCGGAGAATCGTTAGCCATTTGAGAGCGATATTGGCATCGGGGCCGAAGTGCTCAGCAAGGGTCGAGACGCTTTCGAGCGCCTCGCTGATATTGCCAAGTGCCCAGAGGGCATCGATCTTTCCCAAATGAAGCCAAAGATTGTCGGGGTGCTGTTCGATAGCCGATTCATAGATCGCGTATGCTTCATCTACGTCATACAGCGTTAGGGCGCGCTCCGCCCGCATGAGTGCGACTTCGACGTTCTGGGGATCAAGGCTGTAAGCCTTGTCGAGCATGGCTTCGCTTTCCGTGAACCGGAGAGCGACCGTCAACTCTCGCGCGATTTCCACCAACAGGGCGGCGTTTCCAGGGTCCAGAGCTGAGGCTCTTTCGAACATGACACGTGCCGCATCACGGTCACCGCGCGCGCGTGCGGTGTAGGCGAGGCCAAGCGGCGCATGAAACGTATCCGGTGCCAGGGTGAGGACTCGCCTGTACGCGGCCTCTGCCGCCTCGAACTCCCCCAAGGAGCGAAGTTCGGCAGCGAGTTCTAGATTGGCCCAGAGATGATCGGGATCCGCGTCACGCGCCGCGGTGAAGTGCAGGAGAGCTTCGCGCGCCGCACCACGCGCCCGGGCGCACTGGCCAAGGCCAAGGCGGCAATAGACATTCTCAGGCGCAAGGTCGAGCAGCTTGGTGAACACCTCTTCAGCCTCAGAAAGTCTTCGTAACTCGCGAAGTTCCGTGCCCAGCTCGATCAAGGCCCAAACATTATCCGGTTCGACCGCCACAGCCGCCGTGAAGTGCGCCACTGCCACTTCGCGCTGCCCTAGCAGGCGGGCAGCTTTGCCAAGCCCCAGATGCCCGAAAGCGCTATCCGACGCCAGCGAGAGCACGGCTTGGTAGAGCTGCTGCGCCTTTGCCACTTCATGCAGGGCAAGAGCATCATCCGCGAGGCGGATGAGTGGCCAAGGATTGTCCGGCAGCGCAAGGGCGGCAGCCTGGAGATAGGCCTGTGCGACCGATCGAGCCCCCTGACGATGTGCCGCTTCGGCCGCTCCCAGATAAGCCTTCAGAGCGGATCCGAAGAGCACGATCGTCCGAGCAAACGCCGCTTCGGCTTCGGCGTATCGGCCTGAGTTGAGCAGTTGCTCTGCGTGACTGATCTCAGTTTGTGGGTCAACGCCATGGGTCATCTCAAAAAGCAAGGCCATGCATGCTCCGCTGCGGCAACCGGTTCGGACTACGGCATGGCTGGCCGAGGATGCGTAGCAGCGGGAGGTTCGCGGACAAAAGCGCGAGACATAGCCGATGACAACCCATCCTCAAGGCAAGGCCAGACGCCTATGGCGGAAAGGCTATGGTCGGGCTAGAGGTTGGTCAAGAAAAAATAAACGCAAAATTAATATGATTGTCAGTGAGATGGCCGCGCCTGTTCTGGTAGGAAGGATCCTCCGCCGGCATCATCAGAAATAGCCGTCGCGCTTTTTCTGCTCGAGCGAGCCGCCACCCTCCCCATCACTGATGCGCCCTTGGCGCTCTGAGGACGATACCCGCAGGGTTTCATCGACAACGGCCGGCAGATCGGCGGCTTCGGATTCGACCGCGCCGGTCACCGGCCAGCAGCCAAGGGTTCGGAAGCGCACGGTTTTGGTCTGGATTTCGTCGCCGGGTTGGAACCGCATGCGGCTCTCCTCATCGACCACGATGAAGGCTCCCCCGCGTTGCACGACCGGTCGGGGCGCGGCGTAATAAAGCGGCGCAAGCTGGATATTGTTGAGCAGCGCATAGACCCAGATATCCGTCTCCGTCCAGTTGGAGAGCGGAAATACGCGCGCGGTTTGGTCCTTGCCCAGGCGGGTGTTGTAGAGCCGCCAGAGTTCCGGCCGCTGCTGGCGCGGATCCCATGAATGGCCAGCGCCACGCACCGACACAATTCGTTCCTTGGCTCGCGACTTTTCCTCATCGCGCCGGGCGCCGCCAAAGATGATGTCGTAGCCGCCAGCGTCGAGCGCGGTCTTGAGGGGCTCTGTCCGCATGACCAGGGTATAGTGATCACCATGGTCAAAAGGATTGATGCCCGCCGCGCGGCCTTTTTCATTCGCGTAGGCGATGAGCTTGAGTCCATGCTTGGCCGCGAAGTCGTCGCGAAACGCGATCAGTGACCTGAACTCCCAGGTCGAGTCGACGTGCAGCAACGGGAACGGCGGTTTGGAAGGGTAGAAGGCTCTCAGCGCCAGGTGTGCCATGACGGTCGAGTCCTTGCCCGCAGAGAACAGCATGACCGGGTTGCGGGCTTCCGCGACCGCCTCGCGCAGGATGTGGATAGATTCCGATTCCAGCTGGGGCAGGTGAGAGCTGGCGAGTTTTACAGCTGAGCTTTCCATTCCAGGTCTCGAATTCCTCAAAGAGGCACCGCTCAGACCGCCATCTTCAGAGGGACCGCCGGGTCCGCCCCCGCGCTCATCGCGGTCCATTGAAGATCTCCCGCGTAGCGCCAGGCCATCCGGCCGGTCTCATCGAGAGCGAAAAGATGCAGCCAGCGATTGTCGAACAGCACGCGAACACCCTCATTCCGCTTGAGGATTTCGGTCATCGCTTCACGCGGCGCTTCGATGCAGACGGACAGGCGAAGCGGCTCGTGGACGTAGCGCTCCCCGTCATGGACCGATTGCCAGGGAAGACCGGCCCGCATCATGCCGCCGTTCCCCTCAACGACGCCGATGCCGCCGGTGACGTTGTGCAGGAGCTTGTTGCCGGCACCGAATACGCCGGGCGCCACGGTGGATCCGTAATACTGCAGGCTGATCCAGCTCGCGACGACAACGGGCGCGGTCAGGATCAACTCCAGAACACCAAAGTCCCTGTCGATCTTCCAGTCATAATCGTGCAGGAAGGCGCGGCCTTCGAGGGTCTTGCCCGCCGTGCGCCGGCGCGGCGCGGCGATGAACGCCTTGCAGCCCGCCAGCGCCCATTCCGGCCGCACCTCGGCCCAGTCGCGGCTGCGCCCCGTGAGACTGCCCTCTCCTGTCGCCCTCGGCAGGCGCAGAGCCCGTTCACCCCTTGAGATGACCCCGGCCGCTTCAAGCCAAACCTTCGCCTGGTGGATATCTGACTGATGGGCGGCGGAGGGATGATCGTCCGGATAGAGCGTCACCGCGTCGGTCGTTGTGTCATGCAACGCGCCGAGGAAAAGGGTATCGGCCGGAATCTCGATCCCCTGCGAAAGCAGGCCAGCGCGCACCTCTGGCTCGTTCAACAGCGCCGCTAGCAGCCGGGCATTGACCTCGCCGGAATAGCCGCCGCAGGCCCCGCAATGGAGGGCGCTGGCATGGGGGTTGTTGACGACGTTTGCGCCGTGTCCAGCGAGCAGAACGAGCTTTGCGAAATTGGTCGTCAACGACATGGCCCGTAGCACCGCCTCAGCTGCCTTGGTCCTCGTTGCAAGATCAAGAGCGGGATCAAGACGGGGCGGGGGATCGTTCGGCGCGCGAGCGGCGTGGAGCCCCAGCGCATCGCTCACGAGCTTGCTGGCATAGACCGGTCCGGTCGCCTCGACGAAGGCAAAGGACGATACGGCCGCGAGCTTGAAGCGACCCCAGGCCCGCTTCGCGCGCGCCTTGAACCGCGCCGACTGGTCCGCCTCGGCGTCTGTTGGACCGCCAGAACGGCTGGCTAGGCGCGGGTTCAGGAGCACCGGCAAACGCAGTTCCTGCACGTCGGATGCGAAGCGGCGATGTGAGACTGCCAGGCCGAAGAAGCCTGCGAAGCCCAGAGTCTGGATATCCG
Source organism: Acidisoma sp. C75 (assembly GCF_054665095.1). Taxonomy (NCBI): domain Bacteria; kingdom Pseudomonadati; phylum Pseudomonadota; class Alphaproteobacteria; order Acetobacterales; family Acidocellaceae; genus Acidisoma; species Acidisoma sp. C75. The sequence continues at coordinate 10,957 of NZ_BAAFHD010000014.1, read as the reverse complement.
GGTTTACGGATTCCAGCGCCCGACGAAACACCTCGGAGCGGACGTCGATGCAGAAGGCAGCCTGGAGCGCGGGTCGGCCATCCGTCGCCGCCGTCCCCCGCGCCGCAAGCGTTTCGCCCAGCAGCCGTTGCGCGGCGCGTTCCGAGGCCTCCTGCAGAATGGAGTCCACGACATGGTCGGCGGTTGGCGTGACCGGGGTCGCGTGCAAGGCTAGGACAGTCTTCCAGCGGTCGCCGATCTGCTCCCCATAGCGGCCGAACAAAGCCGCCTCCCAGGTCAGCCGGATCGCCAGAAAGTCCGTCAGGGTCGCATCCGCGCCGCCGCCGAGTTCCGCCTGCCAGAGCAGATAGCGCGCGTATTGCGCCCAGCCGCCCAGCGTCAGCAGCATCTGGTGGAAGTAAGTTTCCAGTGCCTCGGCTGGGATCGCGATCCGCTGCACCACGCTGGCAACAGCGTCCGGCGCGGCTTCTGGCGCCTCCGAGACATGCGTCGCAAAGCCAGGAAGGCCGACAATCTCGGGCGTAAGATCATGGGTCGCGACGGCGCGCCAGGCAGCGTAGGCGCCTCTACCGCGAGGCGCGGCCCAAAGTGCCTGGCCCTCGTCGAAATACCCGGCCGCCCAGGCCCCGAAGCGCTCCGCGATCAATCCTGGCCAGTCGATCCCCGAGGCTTCGGCGGCGAGATCGGCGATCGTCGGCAGCGGGCTGGCTGCGGGTTTCGTAACATGTGAAGGGGATTTCAGAGCCGCGAGGTTCGCCGGGCGAAGCGCTACCGGCGCGTTTGCGAGGGCCTCGGACAGATCGGCATCGGTGATGATGCCGCTGGAGATCCGCTCCAAATACCAGCTGCGCGCCATCGTGACCTGGGCGCCTGCCACCCGTTCCAGACGCGCGCCGACCGTGGCCAGGCTTTGATCGGCCTGGCCCAGGAATGGATTGACCGCGACGCTCGACGCCAATGGCCAGACCGGAGGGATCGCCCGGGCGGCGCGATCGGCGGCGGCGTCGGGCTTCAGCGCATCCCGGCGGCTTGAAGTCAGGAAATGGGTCATTGTTTTTCCTCCGAGCTGATCAGGTTGCATTGCGCAGCCGCCAGCCACGCAGCAGCCGGTCAAAGACCGCGTTAGCGTAGAAGCCATTAGAAAGATGCACGCGCAGCACCGCGGCAGCGGGGTGATAGGCCCAGAGCGGGAACATCGCCTGGACGATTGCCACGAGGCCGAAACTGATCACCGCGAGCACAATCAACGCCCACTGAAGAGGACCAGGGGCCGGCGGGGCCGGCAAAACGCCAGAGGTCAACCAGCCAGCGAAGACCTGAAGGGCAAAGTAGCTGCTGGAGGTGATGACGGCGTAGATGATGGTCCGCTGGGTCAAGGCTCTTGGAGCGGCATCCGCAAGGCCCTGCGCCAGTAGGTAGGCGACGCCGAAGATCAAAATGGCGCCCAGCGCGATGGCCTGCGGCGACTTGTGCTGGAAACCGAAGCCGAACCCGACAACGGCGTAGATCGCCAGCGCCAGGAGAAAGGCGCGTCCGACCGCGCTGGCCTTGGGAATGGCCACCGGACCGGGCCTGCGATTGGCGGCGATGAGATCCACCGCGCCGCCGGAGGCCAGGAAGGAATGGGCCTTGTAGAGCGAATGGGCGACGATATGCAGCAAGGCCAGCGGGAAGAGCCCGAGCCCGCACTCCACGATCATGAAACCCATCTGAGCAACCGTCGACCAGGCGAGCGACGTCTTCACCGCAGGCTGCGTCAGCATCACCAACCCGCCGAAGAGTGCGGTGAATCCCCCAATCATGACGAGGACTGCCAGAACGCCAGGGGCCTGCAACATCAGATCGGCAAAGCGGATCAGCAGAAAGCCGCCTGCATTGATGACGCCCGCGTGGAGCAGCGCGGAGACTGGCGTCGGGGTTTCCATCACCTCGGTCAGCCAGCCGTGCATCGGAAACTGCGCGGACTTCAGGAGTGCGGCGGCGGCCAGGAAGCCCGCCGCGGCGATCGCCAGGCCGCCGCCGCTTCCGGCGCGGGCGGCGCTCAGGATCGCTGCGATGTCGGTCGTGCCATAGGCGAGCGTCAGGAGTCCCGCTGCGGAGATCAGCGCTAGGTCGCCGAGGCGGGCGGTGACGACTTTCTTCGCCGCCGCGCGCCGCGCCGCGATCCGGTCCGGATAGAACAGCAGAAGCCGATGCAGAAAGAGGCTCGTCGCGACCCAGGCCAGAATGAGCTGGACGAGGTTGCCCGACAGCACCAGGAGAAGCACCGAGGCCAGCGTCATGCAGAGCCAGCCGGTGAACGCACCCTGCCGCGCCTCTCCGTCGAGATATGTCGCGGTGTACCGCACCACAACCCATCCGATGAACGAGACCAAGAGGAACATCACGACGCTGACGGCGTCGAGCCGAATCGACAGGCCGACACCTTGCAGCCCAATCAGCCGGCTGTCCGCTGGCCCGTGCAGAATGAGCAATCCCGCTGAGAGCGCCGCCACCACTGTGGCGACAAGCGCAGAGGCTTCAGCCAGCCGAGGAAGGATGCGAGGTCTGCGGCCAGGGTTCACGAAACCAACAGAGGCGCTCATCAAAAGCGCCAAGGGGGCGGCAAATGGCAGGAGATCGATTGGCAAAGGTTTTTCCCTTCAACGCACCACGCGTGTCCGTGAAAGAGGTAGCCGAGGCGACAATCGGATAAAATTTCATTGTTTTCGCCATATCGTTCTGTTTTATAGAACGATATGGCGAACCTGAACTTCAATCATCTCCGCTATTTCTGGGCGGTCGCGCATGAGGGGAGCCTCACGCGAGCGGCCGAGCGGCTGAATCTGTCGCAGTCGGCGTTATCGGTGCAGATCCAGAAACTTGAACAGCAGATGGGGCACCCGCTGTTCGAACGGGTCGGCAAGCGGCTCGTCCTGACCGAGGCAGGTCAAATCTCGCTGGATTATGCGGACACCGTTTTTCGGGCCGGCGATGAGCTGATGAGTACCCTCGAAGGCCGGCCTCTGGCCAGTCGTCAGGTCCTGAGGGTCGGCGCACTCACGACGCTGTCGCGCAACTTCCAGCTTGAGTTCCTCCGCCCCTTGGTCGGCCGCGCGGATGTGGAACTGATCGTGCGTTCCGGCACGACACGAGACCTGCTCGCCCGGCTCGAAGCGCATGCCATCGACGTCGTTCTTTCCAATAGCGCCGCCCAACGAGACGCCCGCGCGCCCTTTCGCAATCACCTGCTCAACCAGCAGCCCGTCAGCCTGGTCGGCCGGCCTCGGCTCGACAAGCCTCCATTCCGCTTTCCGGAGGATCTTCGCAGCGAGCCAATCCTGCTCCCGAGCCTCGACAGCGACATTCGGGTCGGCTTCGACCGGCTGCTGGATCTGGCGGGCATCCGGCCCATCATCCTGGCCGAAGTTGACGACATGGCGATGCTTCGCCTGCTGGCGCGCGAGCGTGAAGGCGTGACCCTGGTCCCACCGATCGTCGTGCGCGACGAACTGAAGTCCGGGGTGCTGGTCGAGCACTGCCGGATCCCGCAGCTCACGGAAAGCTTCTACGCCATCATTCGGAACCGCCGTTTCCCCAACCAGCTTCTTGACGACCTGCTGACCAGATATGCGCAGCCGGCGGCATCTCTTTCTGGCCTATGTGCCCGCGCCGCTGACGCCGAACCCGCCGCTCGAACCCGGGCGATTGATGCAGGTCCATGAGCGCGCCATAGCCGCGGTCGGGCGCCACCCGATAATGCGGGGCGCAAAGGCCTCGATGACGAAGGCGAGGTAAACGAAGCCCTGCCACCAGGCGACATCGGCGAAAGCGGAAACCCACACCCGCCTTCAGGTCTAGGAGCTTGATGAGCGCTTCCGTCGCTAGGTCGATGCGATGTCACGGTCAGCCACAGGCCTGGCCGGATTGAGCGGAGGACATTGCCGCGGCCTCGCCAAGCCATTGTTCGAGCGCCGGGAGGATGCGCGCGCCGGGCTGGAATCCGTGGGTGACGAGCGCATACTGATCGTCGTCACCTTCGCCCGCGATCAAGGTGGGAAATCCCCGGATGCCGGCCGACTGCGCGATCGCGAAGTCGCCGCGCGTTTCTTCCACGGCCGCTTCGCTGTCGAACTCGCTGCGGAAGGCGGTTTCGTCCACGCCAAACTCTGCGGCAAGGGCCGCCAAGGTGGCGGTGTCGGTCACGTCGCGGTTTTCGGCATAGAAGGCGCGGTGGATGCGGCGCAGGGCGGCGAGACCGGTGTCCATGCCGCGGCGGCGGAGCACCACAACGGCGCGGCTCGGCGGTTCGGTGTCGTAGACGAAGCGGTCGCGGTCGAAGAAGGCGAAGTCGAACGGCTGACCCGAGGCCGTGTGGACCTGTTCCCAGTGGTGACGGACGTCGGCGCGATCGTGCGCGGTCATCGCCTGCTCGGTCCAGGGGCGCAGCCCGCCCATGACCAGGCGGATCGGCAGCGCGGCGCCGAAGCGCTTCTCGATGGCCTGGATCACAGGCGTGAAGCCCCAGCACCAGGAGCACATGGGATCGGCGAAATAGACGAGGTGGGGCTGGCGCATGATCGGTCTCCTGTCGAGGCGATGGATCAGGGTTGATTTAGATTGGTCGTTCTATTATTTATGACATGCGCGCTATCCCTGAGCAAGGTCAATGTCCCGCACTCGAGCCCTTTCCGACGATACCGTCCTTGAACGCGCCGTCGGTGTGTTCTGGCAGAACGGTTATGCCGGAACATCGCTGCGCGACCTGACGCAGGCGACGGGCCTGAGTTCGGCGGCGCTGTATCATCGTTTCAACGACAAGAACGGCCTGTTCGTCGAAGCGCTGCGCCGCTACGCGGACGAGGGATTGGTGGAGCGTCTGGCTCGTCTTTCTGCCTCTGCCGATCCACTTCGCGCCATCTGCGACTTCCTCGATGAGCTGATCGCGATGTCGCTGGCGGATCCGCATCATCGCGGCTGTCTTCTGGTCAATACTGCGCTTGACGGGGCGGCGATGTCGGACGCGGCGCGCGCGCTCGTTCGTGCACGCCTCGGCGAGGTGGAGCGCTTTTTTGCCGAGCGGCTGGAGCAGGCGGTCGCGAGCGGTGACCTCGATCCGAAAGCTGATATCGCCGCGAATGCGACCGCGCTGCTTGGCACGGTGTTCGCCATCCGCGTGATGGCCCGCCTCGACCCTGACCCCAAGCGGCTGCGTGCGCTGGCGGACCGCGCCATCGCGAGCCTCCCCCGGCCGTCGCGCACCAGAAGAAGAGGACTCGGCCGATGATCGACCTGCACTACTGGACGACACCCAATGGGCACAAGGTGACGATCCTCCTCGAGGAGACGGGCCTGCCGTATCGCGTCATTCCGGTGAACATCAGCGCGGGCGACCAGTTCAAGCCGGAGTTCCTGGCGATCGCCCCGAACAATCGTATCCCGGCGATTGTCGATACCGCGCCGGCTGACGGCGGCGCCCCGGTCAGCGTCTTCGAGTCCGGCGCCATCCTGCAATATCTGGCCGAGAAGACAGGGAAGTTCCTCTCCGCCGACATGCGCGGCCGCACCGAGGTCATGCAGTGGCTGTTCTGGCAGATCGGCGGCCTCGGCCCGATGGCCGGCCAGAACCATCATTTCGTCCAATACGCACCGGAGAATCTGCCTTACGCAATCAAGCGATATGTCAACGAAACGAACCGACTCTACGGCGTGCTGAACAAGCGGCTCACCGATCGGGAGTTCGTCGCCGGCGCGTATTCCATCGCCGATATGGCAAGCTATCCCTGGATCGTGCCGCACAAGCGTCAACAGCAGAATCTCGACGACTTCCCGCATCTGAAGCGGTGGTTCGAGACGATGAAAGCCCGCCCCGCCGTTCAGCGCTCCTATGCGCTGGCAGAGAAGATCAACACCGCACCCACGGTGAGCGACCAATCCCGCGCGCTGCTGTTCGGCCAGACGGCCGCCAATCCGACGGGAGAAAACGCATGAGCGCCGAGCTGCGTCTTTTTGATCTGGCCGGCGCCGCGCCAGCCTACGCCGACCATGCTGTCTTCCGCGCCTTCCAGTGGGCGCGCATCACCAGCCCCGGCTTGCTGACGGCATCCGATGATCCGGTTTCCGCCTGGGTCGAGCGGATGCTCGACTCCTATGACGGCCTCGCCCGATCGGCGAAGCGGATGGCCAGCGCCTAGCCACCTCCCTACCGAGATTTCAGGAGAACGCCCGATGGACACGACCAGCAAGCTTCATCCCGGCCAGCCCTTCGCCCCCATCACCTTCAAGCAGCTTGATGGCGGTGACGTCACCTTCGGCGCCGTCGGCGGATGGCAGGCACTGTTCGTGATCCGCGGCCAGCATTGCCCGATCTGCAAATCCTATCTCGCGGAGATCGAGCAGCGGCGCGAGGCGCTCGCGGCTCTCGGCATCTCGGTCGCGGCCGTCTCCGCCGACAGCGAAGCGCAGACCCGCATCACTGCCGAGGCGGCGAAGGTGAACTTCCCACTCCTCTACGGCATGGACGAGACGACCATGCACCGGCTCGGCCTCTACGTGTCCGAACCGCGCTCGGCGGAGGAGACCGACCATCGCTTCCCCGAGCCGGCGCTCTTCGTCGTCAATCCCGAGGGCGTTCTGCATCTCGTGGACATCGCCAACGCGCCGTTCCTGCGGCCCGATCTCGACCGCATTGTGCGTGGGTTCGGCCTCATCATCGAGAAGGCCTACCCGATCCGGGGCACTGTGAAATGAGCCCGCTCGCCGACGTCCGCGCCTGCGTCTTCGACGCCTATGGCACCATCTTCGACTTCGCCTCCGCCGCCGCGCGCTGCGCGGAGATCCCCGAGGACAAGCGTGCCGCCCTGACCAATCTGTGGCGCGACAAGCAGCTGCAATACACGTGGCTGCGCTCGCTGCAGGGACGCTACGCGGATTTCTGGCAGGTGACGGGGGAGGCGCTGGACTTCACGCTCGACAGCCTCGGTATCGCGACGCCCGCCCTGCAGGCTCGGCTGATGGACCTTTACCTCACTTTATCGGCCTTCCCCGAGGTTCCTGACACGCTGCGCCGGCTGAAGGAGGCGGGCTTCGTCACCGCCATCCTCTCCAACGGCTCGCCCGCGATGCTGGATGCGGCGGTGCGCGGCGCCGGCCTGCAGAACCTGCTCGACGCGGTGCTCTCGGCCGATGCCGTGCAGGTCTTCAAGACCCATCCCCGCGTCTACGACTACGCCCTGCAGCAGCTCGGGGTGCGCGCGGAGCAGGTTTCGTTCCAGTCCTCCAATGCCTGGGACGCCTATGCCGCCTCCGCTTACGGGATGCGCGTGGTCTGGTGCAACCGCTACGGCCAGCGGCGCGAGCGGCTGCCGGGCGCGCCGGATCACGAGGTGAAAAGCCTGGCCGAGCTGCCGGCACTGCTGGCTCGGCCGGCCTGACCACGCCAGGCGAGAATCGCACCATGCTCGCGGAGATCGGCCCGCCGACGCGCCCGCTGCGATTGCGACTCAGGTCTGGCGCGCTTCGGCAACGGCTTGCGTATCGATATACTGGCGGAAGCGCGTGATCTTGCCGTCCTTGATAGTCCAGACGTGGGCATAGCGGGCATCTGCCTTCTTGCCCGTCGAGCCATGGACGCCAATGAAATCACCGAGCGATACGACGGTCTCGCCGTCGGTGATGAATTCCGTCGGGACGAGGGCGAAGCTCGACCACTCCGCCATCAGCGGCTTGAACAGGCCCTCGGCCACGCGCTCGGGTCCGCGACCGTCGATCTGGTAGTGCCACATCGTGATCCACTCGATGTCGGGCGCCATCAGGCCCAATGCGCCGGGAGCGTCGCCGGAGGCGAGCTTGTCGTAGAAGCTGCGAATGATATCGGTGGGCGCCTTCATTGCTGATCTCCGTCGGGGGTGGCTGCGGGGCGGGTGACCGCCCTGGCGTGGGCGGAGAAATCCGGGCGCCGGCGACGCCCGGACTGCGGCATCAGCCGATGTGCTTGGCGAGAAACTCGCGCATCGCCGCACCGATCTCGCGGGCGTGGGTCTCCAGTGCGAAGTGGCCGCTCTCGACGAAGCGGATGTCGGCTGACGGCACATCCCGCTTGAACGCCTCGGCGCCGGCCGGAATGAAGAACGGGTCGTTCCTGCCCCACACGGCCAGGACCGGGGGCTGATGACGGCGCAGATAGGCCTGGATCGTGTTGTAGAGCGCGACGTTCGACTGGTAATCGAGCAGAAGGTCGAGCTGGATCTCGTCGTTGCCCGGCCGCGCCAGATAGAAGTCGTCCAGATTGCGGCCGTCGGGCGACACTAGGTCGGCGTCGGCGACGCCGTGCGTGTACTGGAACAGCGTCGTCTGCGGCGCCAGGAAGCCGCGAAGCGCGTCGCGATTGGCCTGCGTCGGCTCCCTCCAGTAGGCCTGGACCGGCGCGAAGGCCTCCGAGACGCCCTCAAGATAGGTGTTGCCGTTCTGGGTGACGATGGCGCTGATCCGCTCGGGATGCTTCACCGCGATGCGGAAGCCGACCGGCGCGCCATAATCGAAGACATAGACAGCAAACTTGGCGAGGCCGAGGACTTCGGTGAAGCGACCGACCACCTTCGCGATGTTGTCGAAGGTGTAGGCGAACTGGTCTCGCCGCGGCTGCTCGGTCATGCCGAAGCCCGGAAGGTCGGGCGCCACGACATGGTAGCGGTCGGCTAGTTCCGGGATCAGGTCCCGGAACATGTGGCTGGCGCTCGGGAAGCCGTGCAGCAAAAGGACGACGGGGCGCGCGGGATCGCCGGCCTCGCGGTAAAAGACGTTGAGGCCATCGACATCGGCGGCTTTGAAACGGACGGACATGGCAGGTCTCCTTGGTTGACAGCGCGAGGAAGGGTGCGCTGATGCGCACGAGCGCGCCTTCGTTGGTGCGTTCGGGCCGTGACGTGATCAGGCGGCCTTGCGGGCCGCTATTCGCGGGAAGTCGATATCGGTCCGCAGGGCTTCGTTGAGCATGTTGGTGAATAGATTGATCGCGACGCTGGCGATGATCTCGACGATCTGCGCGTCGGAGTAGCCGGCTCGCTTCATCGTCTCGACGTCGGTCTCGCCGAGCTGCCCCCGTTCGCGGGCCAACCTGGCGGCGAAGTGGACAGCGGCATCCGCCTTGATGTCGTTCGACGCGCCGCTTCGGTTGGCCGTGATCTCCGCGTCATCAAGCATCGCGGCCTTGCGGACGCGGTGGGTCTGCGCCGACAGACAGTAATCGGAGCCGTTCGCCTCTGCGACCGCCAGTGCGATGCGCTCGCGGGTGAGCCGGTCGAGGCTGCCTTTGTCGAGTGCATTATAAAATCCGAGAACGGCCTCCAGAGCCGCAGGGCTGTGCGCAATGATCAGGTACATGTTTGGCACAGTGCCGAACTGGCTCTTCACACTGCCCAGGAGCGTCTGCGCTTCGGCTGGTATCTGGTTGACGGCCGGGATGGGAACTCGCGACATGACACTCCTCCGTCGGGTGAGCCGCGCTCGGCTGCTGCATCGACAGATATATCCTTCCGGAAAACGGCAGAATCCCCTAGTGTTGGAAGCCAGACTTCCGCAATATGAGAGGTAGGATGGATCGGTTTGAGGCGATGCGCACGCTGATAGCCGCGGTCGACGGCGGCAGCCTGTCTGCCGCGTCGCGAACCTTGGCAGTACCGCTACCGACGGTGAGTCGCCGGGTGTCCGATCTTGAAGCGCAGTTGGGAGCGCAATTGGTAGTCCGCACCAGCCGCAAGCTGCTGCTGACCGAGGCTGGAACGGCTTTTGTCGCCTCAGCGCGCCGGGTGCTGGAAGAGCTGGCCGAGGCGGAGCGGGCGGTGTCGGGCGAATATCGCGCGCCGCGGGGAGAATTGGTCGTAACTGCACCGATCATGTTCGGCACGATGAACGTCGCGCCGATCGTCCACGAGTTTCTCGCAGCCTATCCGGACGTTACGGTAAGGCTTGTCCTATCCGATTGGGTGATCAATCTGGTCGAATCCCACGTCGATGTTGCGGTCAGGATCGGGCACTTACCCGACAGTGCCTTGGTCGTACGCCGTGTCGGCGAGATCCAATGGGTCGTGTGCGCGAGCCCGGATTATCTCCATCGGCAGGGCGAGCCGCGCACGCCTGCGGACCTTGCGGATCATGAATGTGTCGCGTTCGAGGAGTTCCAGCGCCACCGCGAATGGCCCTTTGCCGCCACTAACGGGGTGCGGCACTTCCCCATCAAAGCTCGCTTTTCGGTCAACACGGCGGAGGGCGTCATCGGCGGTGCTGTCGCCGGTCTTGGAATTGCGCGAGTGATGTCGTATCAGGCGGCCGCGAGCGTCAGAGATGGAAACCTCATTCCCATTCTATCCGATTGGGCGCCGCCGCCGATCCCAGTCCAGTTCATACACGCATCGCACCAGCAACAGCCGCTGAAGCTTCGGGCATTTCTCGACTTCGTCTTACCACGGCTCCAGGAGCGCCTGCGCCGAATCGCGGCGCAATTCGGGCCAAGTCGCTTCCCATTGTCGGATAGCGACCGCCTGTAGCCCGTCGGCGGAGATCGATTGCCAATTTCGCAGACGGCATCGGCATGTGGGCAGCACGGCAAATTCGGCTGACTCTCTTCCAAGAGCATAGATCCTGCTGAGAGCGCCCGAAAGGGACGATGCTCAAAGCAAAAAGCGGCCCCGAAGGACCGCTCTAAATCGCTGATTTCCCTGGAGTGAGCGTTCTGAGACATAGGTGACAGGTTGTTCCGGACACATGGGTGACACCTTCTTGGCTGGCGAGCCCGCCCAGGAGGTGTCGATGCCGTGGAAAGAGTGTTCGGTTATGGACGAGCGCCTGCGTTTGATTGCCCGGCTCCTTGAAGGGGAGAGCATGAGCGATCTTTACCGGGAAGCCGGCATCTCGCGCAAAACGGGTTACAAGATCCTCGGCCGCTACAAGGAAGAGGGTGTCACGGCGCTCTCGGACCGGT